>NZ_VOQX01000069.1:0-24300 GCF_016643525.1 Pantoea sp. Morm
TGGGCGATAAGGCATCGGGCGACGGCATTGAAACTAATGTGGCCAACAAGGTTGCAGCACAAAGATCTGGCCTGATGGAAACTGTCAGGGAAAACGACGGTAAAATCGCCGAAAATAAAACCACTGTTCAGACGTCCAGTGATATACTGAAAGGAGAACATGGTAAGGCGCAGGGGCAGTTCGCCAAAGGCTACATAACGGAGCAGGGCAAACAGAAGATATTTTCCCACACGCCTGAAAACAAAGAGTTTGAGGAAAAACTGCAGGAATTACGCAGACGAACTGGCTCCTGATAAAGGAATTTAAAGATGGCTACTATAACGCGCAATGATATCAGTAATGACGTAAATATGCTGATGCAGAATCTTGAAGACAAAAATCGTCCACTTGTTTCGCCTGCTGCTGCATTAAAACTGAGTATGGCTTGGCCTATCGGCTGCGTCTTAGGGTATGTATTAGCACTACTTTGGATGGCTTATAGCTTCACTCCAGAGCAAGATCTCTTTGGAAATAACGTGAGCTTCAACCAAAAACTGGACATGGAGATATCATTTACTGTTGTGATTATATTGATGGCATTAGGTATTGGCGCATCTCTTTATAATTCAGCATTGGTATATCTCTCCTTTGATGAAGAAACACGTAATTGCTCTTTAGTAATAAGTCGTATCAAAAAGTTGATTAGCCGACTGGCGACCTTAACATTAGTTACAAATTTTATAATAGCGCTAATGAGTGTTCTTTTGAGGCCTGAATTCATTGTAATTGGAGCATTTTTTTTCGTGGCGTCGATGATAGTCATTCAAATGGTTGTCAGTGCTGAATTAACTCGCTACGGCATCGCTGGCGCGATGAGTAAATTCGCTAAACTCGTTAAAAAGATTTAAGTTCTCCCGGCTCCCGCCGATACCCCTTCCGGCACTCTGACGGAAGGGTTTCTCTCAAAATCCCTGATTAAAACAGCGTGCCCCGGGGCGCGCCTGTCCCGTTTTTTCTTTCAAACAAGGATATGTCCATGAAATACCGCCATGCCTTCGTGGCAGCGATTGCTGCCGCCTCTCTGATGCTTTCCGGCTGTGGTGCCATGAGCACCGCCATCAAAAAACGCAACCTCGACGTCAAAACTCAGATGAGCCAGACTGTCTGGCTGGAGCCGTCCAGCCAGAAAACCGTTTACCTGCAGGTGCGCAACACTTCCGACAAGGACATGAGTGACCTGGAGCCGATGCTGGCGCAGGACCTGCGCGCCAAAGGCTACACTGTGACGGCTAATCCGGATGCCGCTTACTACTGGATTCAGGCTAATGTTTTAAAGGCCGAGAAGATGGATTTACGCCAGGCGCAGGGCTTCCTGTCGACCGGCTATGAGGGTGCTGCCACCGGCGCCGCGCTGGGCGCCGGCATTACCGCCTACAACAGCTCTTCAGGCGGCGCTATTCTCGGCGTAGGACTGGCAGCCGGACTGGCCGGCATGGCGGCGGATGCGATGGTGGAGGACGTTAACTTTACAATGGTGACCGATCTGCAGATTTCCGAACGCAGCAAGGCCACCGTGACCACCGATAACGTCGCGGCGCTGCGTCAGGGCACCTCGGGTGTGAAAGTACAGACCAGCAGCGAAGCGGGCGACCGTATGAAGTACCAGACCCGCGTGGTCTCCAACGCCAACAAGGTCAACCTGAAGTTTGAAGAGGCGAAGCCGGTGCTGGAAGCGCAGCTGGCGAAGTCCGTTGCCGGCATCATGTAACCGACCGGGTGATGCCAGGAGGCCTTATGCGCAGAGATATCGTCCGGCTGGCAGCCTCGCTGCCCGGGGCCCTGAACATCATGCTCGCGGGCGCCGTATTTACCGTGCTGCTTGTGAACGTCACCGACAGCTGGCTGCCGGGACACTTTGTCGACGGGCTCAGGCATTTTGACGCCGCGCCGCGGGCGGCAAGTTCCGGTGATTTCTGCCGGTTTATCCTCGCAGGGGTATTCCTGTACGTGCTGAGTATGAGCGCGTGCGGGGTGGCCATTGCCGCTGCGCTTATTGCCGTTATCAGACGCGTATGGCAGCTTGCAGAACGCTGAATTCCCTGGTATTACTTATTCACCGGCCTTATACCGGCGGCAGGCGCCTTAAGGGGAAATAACAATCTCTCCTGACAACGGGGGTGCCTGCCGACCCCCGTCTGTGCCCCCCGGGCACCGGACATCGGGGGCAGCATCACCACCACCACGGGTGCTGCCCCTCCTCCCTCACGGGACCCCTTATTAAGCTTCCTCCCCGGTGCACGGGGTAGCGGAAGCGTGGCTCTGATTTCCCTGACGTTTTCTTTATCACGCTCCGCGTGCGGTTTGCTGCGCCCGGAGCGCGTCGGGGATCGCGTTGTAACGGCTGTACTTAACCCCCTGTTCTTAACTCACTGAAGGATATTGCCATGCTCACGTTCACCGGTGCGGCACGCACCCTTATTGTCTGGTTTACCCTGTTTTTTGCCTGGAGCGCGGTCGTGCTGTGGCAGTTCGGGACTGATATCGTCAAAACCATCATGACCGAAAGCCATCTGTTTGCGTTCGATCTCGCTTCGCGCATGGTACAGAACGATATGGTGCCTCCGGGCATCATCACCGCGCTGCTGGTACTGCTGGTCCTGACAGCTGGCGGCGTGCTCTCGTCCCTCACGATGGTTTGCTGGAACCTGCTGTGCTTTACCTGCGGTCTTCCCCTGATGGCCGGCGTCTGGCTGCAGCGCCGTAAGTTTCTGAGCCGCCCTGCGGTAACGGGCACCCTGAAGTAATCTCCGGGGCCTGAGCGGCCCCTCAGCCACTGTTTCCTTCTGCCACAGCCTGCCCGGACTTCCGGGCGGGCTGCGCCTGCGTGCTATCCGGAGTTCCCCATGAGTTTTACCCCTAAATACCTGACGCAGGGTGGCCAGATGACGGCCTACCGGCTGCGCATGTTTGCCCAGGTCAGCAACTGGATATTCCACTGGATGCTGCTGCTGTTCGTGGTGGCCACCGGCGCGCTGTTCTGGCTGACCACGCCCGATGACGTGCTGCGTAACGGCTTCTGGTACTGGGCGGCGTGGCCCACGCATTCGCTACTGGGCCTGTCCCAGCGTGCGGCAGAAGCCACGTGGGACATCCTCTGGCACTGCGAAGCGGGTGCGCGGCTGTGCAGCATTAAACTCACCCCGGCGCAGCTGCTGGCCAACCCGTGGATGCAGGAGATGGGCCGCCAGTTTCTGGCGAAACTGCGCTTTATCGCGACCGCGTGCGGCATCACCGCCAGCCTGCTCTGGTGCCTGATTGCCTGGTACGTGGGCCGTATCGGTAAGAAGGAAAGCGAGGACGAGTTTATCTCCGGGATGACCCTCACCGATCGGCCGAAAGAGGTCAACCGGCTGCTCAAAAAGGCCGGCGAGAAGTCCGACCTGCAGATAGGCGGCCTGAACATGGTGAAGAATGCCGAGGTCATGAACTTTCTGATCCACGGCACCATCGGCGTGGGCAAGTCCACGCTCATCCGCTGGCTGCTGGACTACATCCGCCGGCGCGGCGACCGCGCGATCGTTTACGACTCCGGCGGCACTTTTATCGAGACGCACTACGACGAGCGCGTGGACAAAATTCTGAACGCGCACGACAAGCGCTGTGAAAACTGGGTGCTGTGGCGCGAGGCGCAGGACGTGGTGGACTACGAGAACATGACGGCGGCGCTGATGCCGGTCGAAGGCGACTCAGACCCGTTCTGGGTGTCCTCATCGCGCACCATCTTCAGCGACACGGCCATGCAGTTTGCCTCACGACCCGATCGCAGCATAGAGACGTTTCTGAAGACCTGCCTCTCCATCGACCTGAAAAGCCTGCGCGAGTTTCTGAAAAACACCCCGTCGGCCAACCTGGTTGAGGAGAAAATCGAGAAAACCGCCATCTCCATCCGCTCGGTGCTGACCAACTACGCCAAGTCGCTGCGCTACCTGCAGGGGCTGGATAAGGAAGGCAAGCCGGAGTTCAGCATCCGCGAGTGGATGACCGATGCGCAGTACGACAGCAGCTGGCTGTTTATCTCCACCACGGCCCGCCACCGCAAGGCGGTGCGCCCCCTGATATCGATGTGGCTGTCGCTGGCCACGCTGCTGCTGCAGAGCATGGGCGAAAACAGCGAACGCCGCGTGTGGTTCATCGGCGATGAGATAGCCAGCCTGCAGAAGATACCGGAGTTCAACGAAACGCTGGCCGAAGCGCGCAAGTTCGGCGGCTGCTTCGTGCTGGGGATCCAGAACATCCCGCAGCTGGTGCACATCTACGGCCGCGAGATGGCCAAGGCCATCTTTGACCTGCTCAACACCCGTGCCTACGGTCGCTCGCCGAGCGCAGAGGTGGCCAAAATGGTGGAAGAGGAGCTGGGACATCAGCGCCGGCGAGAGGCGCGCGAGCAGAACAGCTACGGCCTTGACCAGGTGCGCGACGGTATCTCCATCAGTAAGGACAAGGTCAACGAGCCCATCGTGGACTACGACCAGATTATGAAGATGCCCAACCTGCGCTTTTATGTGCGTCTGCCGGGCGAATATCCGGTGGTGAAGCTGAGCCTGAAGTACCGGAAACAGAAGAAGTATCACCCTGCGCTGATGGATCGCGACTTCCGCGACCGGCTGAGCCCGGAGCTCGAGCGCATCATTGAGAGCAACGAGCGCAGCGCCCGGGCGGCGGACATTACGTTCCCGACCGGAGAGGAGCTGATGGAGGAGGATGACCGCAACCCCGAGCCCGCACCGGTTGAACCTGCATCTGCCTCATCATCTGCCGCGCCGGTAATAACTGGCGCCCCCGCGATGAAACCGGAACCGGCAGTAGTACGAGAGGCGAGGCTGTCCGTGGTCCCAGACCAGCCTGCAGTGCCCGCTACCGCTGCACCCGACATTACCGTACCGCCTGCATCCGAGTCAGTCAGTGAGACGCCGCCTGCCTCCAACGTGCGCCCGTTCCCGCTGCGCGTGGTGCCGGCACCGGTGAACAGGGTGGCCGCAGAGCCACCGCCGGCAAATCCGTCCGCTTCTGATGCATCAGCCGAAACACCAGCCTCCCGGCCGGAGCAGGTTACGGCGTCTTCCCCCGCTGAAGTGCCGCCGGTCGCTGCAATGCGTCCCGCAACACGCCCCGTCATGAAGTCAAAACCAGCCGGTCCGAGCGCGCTCGAGATGCTAGCACGCCGTAAGCATCGTGCCGGCGCACCGGAAGGCGGTGAAGGCGCCGCAGAGGAGGCCGCTCCGCAGGAAGGGGCGGCGCAGGGGGAAGCCCCGGAGCTGCACATGCAGATTGAAAAAGAGGACGGCGGCCGCCTTACCGTGCGGCACATCAGCCCGCGGAAAACCGAACAGCAGCGCGAGGACGAGCGCGCCGCACAGCGCGGCGATGCCAACGCGCGCATGGCCGACGACGAAAAGAACATCCTGCGACACCGCGACGACTACGAGGCGTACCAGGAGATGAGTGACAGCCTTGACCCGGGAGGGTATGAACGATGATGACCGTTGCTCCGGTGGCCTCCGCCGCCGACGCTGCCGGCTATTACAGCAGCAAAGATAACTATTACTTCCTGGATGACATGCCCACGCAGTGGCTGGGCGAGGGCGCGCGGGAGCTGGGCCTTGAGGGGCCGGTTGACCTCGATACATTCACGGGCATTCTGCACGGCAGCCTGCCGAACGGCGTGACGCTCGGTAAAGAGGTGCAGGGCGCGCACGTGCACCGCCCGGGCCACGACTTTACCTTTTCGGCGCCCAAAAGCGTCTCCATGCTTATCCTTGCCGGCGGAGATAAACGCCTTCTTGATGCTCATCTTCAGTCCGTCCGTGAAACCATGGCCATCATGGAGCAGACGGTCAGCGCGCGGGATACAAAGGAGGGTGTCACCCGCATAGCGACAACCGGCAAAATGGTGGCTGCGCTTTTCACGCATGATACGTCTCGGAATCTCGATCCTGACGTGCATACCCACGTCGTCATGGCCAACGTCACAGAGCTGGACGGCAAGTGGAAGGCACTGGCCACCGATGCTATTCACGGCGCGGGATTCATTGAAACGGTCTACCGGCATCAGGTCACTTTTGGAAAAATTTACCGCAATCTGATGAAGGGGAAAACGGAGAGCCTGGGTTATGAAACAGAGCTGACCGGCGGACGCCATGATTTGTGGGAAGTAAAAGGTTTCTCACGTGAGGTAATTGAAGAGTTTTCGTCACGGCATCGTGAGATTGTGGCGGGCGCGGGTGAAGACGCTTCGCTGAAAAGCCGCGACGTGGCGGCGCTCGATACCCGCCAGCGCAAGCAGGATATCAGCCGCTACGGCGGGGAGGAGCCCGCGCCTGTTAGCCCGCAGCCTGAGCCGTCCCCGGCGAGGGATCTACCGGTTCCGGACCGCTCAGCAGCGGCAGCGGAGAAAGCGCCAGCGACCGCAGGGGAAGGGACCTCAGCGCCGTCCGTACAGGATAAAGCGATACTGAACGCAGAGCCTGCATCGTCCGCTTCGCCGGCAATGCAGGATAACGAAGCGCCGATCGTGAAGCCCGAAACCGCCGACGGTCGGGCGCGCCTGCAGGAGCGCTGGCAGCGTCAGATGGACGACGTCGGTTTTGATATCGGCGCCGTCATCAGCGAGGCTAAGGTCCGCGAAGCCCGGCTTCCCGCGCCGGGAGAAGCCGAACCCGCCTTAACGGAAGCCATGGACGCGGTGCGCACCGCGATTTCGGTGCTGAGCGACAGCCGGACCCGGTTTACCTACGGAGATCTGCTGCTCACCGCCCATGAGGCGGGGGAGACGCAGCAGGCGCTGCCCGAGCTGCGCCGGGCCATCGACCAGGCCATCGGTGAAGACCTGCTGACGCCGCTGGACGGGGAGAAAGGCGTGTTTACCTCGCACATTCATCTGCTCGATGAGCTCTCCGTGCAATCGCTGACGGCCGACATCCTGAAGGAAAATAAGGTCGCGAACCTGCGCGTGTTTTCTAAAACGCCGGCGCCGCATCTGGAAAAAGCCGCCCGGGCGCCGGTGGCTATCCTGAATGCGCCCGCTTCCCTGCAGCGGCTGCGCGAAACCACCGAGGAGCTGGTGACAATGTCACGAGAACAGGGCCGTGACGTGAAGGTGCTGACCAGCTGCGCGGAGCGCGCCCTGAGCCTGGGCAAATCCCCGCTGCTGAAGAACGACCTGCTGTCGCGCAGCCGCGTGCTGGACAGCACGTTCAGCCTCGGGGTGCAGAGCACGCTCATCGTCGAAGGGGCGGAAAAGCTCGGCCTCAAGGAGATGCTGGTGCTGACCGGCGAGGCGCGTGAGAAGAACGCGCAGCTACTGTTTCTGGACAGCGCCGGCAGGCAGTCAAATGCAAACACCCTCTCCGTACTGGCCTCAGCGGGCGCGGAGCGCCTGACGCTGACCACGCCAGCGCCGGAGATGTCCGCACAGGTGCTGAGCATTCAGGATAAGCGCGAGCGCTATCAGGTGCTGGCCGACCGCTACGCAGAACTCAGCGGAGGTGAGACCCCGGTCACCGCCGTGGTGGTGGGAGTCCGCGAGCAGCAGCAGCTCACCGGCGTTATCCGCGACGCGCTGCAGAACGCTGGCAAGCTCGGGCGCGACACGGTGGACATCGAGGCGCGCACGCCGGTGTTTGCCACGGCAAAAGCGCGCCGGCTTCCGGGCACGTACCGTCCGGGGATGGTGCTGGAAGACCGCACGGAGAAGGAGGAAACGCGGCACTACGTCATCGACCGCGTGCATGCTGACACGCGCATGCTGTCCCTGATTGACGGCGACGGCGTACTGAGCCGCGTGAAGATGGCTTCCCTGACCGGCGACTGGCGCCTGTTCACGCGCGAAACCCTGAGCGTGGCGCAGGGCGAGCAGCTGTTCGCGCTGGCGGCTGATAAAGAGGCGGGGCTGAAAGCGCGCGATCGCCTGACGGTCACGGCGGTGGAGAATAACATGCTCACGGTGCAGCGCGCAGGCCAGAAGCGCCCCCTTCGTCTCAGCGCGGACGCGCCGCTGTACGTCTCCCACGACTACGTCAGCGCGCCGGGCAGCCGGGACGCGGAGTCCGGTACGGTTCTGGCCTCGCTCGGCGCCCGTGACCTGTCCGCCAACATGATGAACGCGCTGTCGCAGTCCGGGAGCCAGGCCGAAATCTACACCGGCGAGGCGCTGAGCCGCGCGGAAGAGAAGCTCGGCCGCCTGCGCGACAACCGCACGCCCCTGGAGCTGGTCCGCCAGCTCGGCGGACGCGAAGAGGCCGGTGAGGCGATGGACGCGCTGAAGGCCGGTCTGCAGCATGACGCGCAGAAGGCGGTGTCGCGCGCGGTGGCCAACATGCGCGAGGTGGCGTTTCCGTTTGCACAGCTTACCGAAAAGGCGGCGGAGTTCCTCGGCAGTCTGCAGGGGGTCCGCAGCGAAATCACCCGGCTGGAGCAGGCGGGCGACCTGATTAAGGTGCCTTACGGCGGCGAGGTGCGCTACGTGGCCCGCGCCACGTGGGAAATGGAGAAGGCCATCATCCGGGAGGTGGAGTCGGGTAAAAATACGCAGACGCCCCTGCTGGCAGATCCCTCCGCCGTGCTGTCTGCCGGCCTTACCGCCGGCCAGCGCGCGGCCTCCGGGCTTATTCTGCAGAGTACCGACCGCTTCACCGCGGTACAGGGCTATGCGGGGGTGGGGAAAACCACCCAGTTCGACGCGGTGAAGACCGCCATCGACACGCTGCCGGAAAGTGTGCGCCCGGCCGTTATCGGTCTGGGGCCGACGCACCGCGCGGTCAAAGAGATGCGCAGCATCGGCATCGAGGGCCAGACCATGAAGTCTTTCCTCGTTGACTGGCAGCAGCGCACCGCCGCGGGCGAAAAGGTCAGCTATGCCAGCACGCTGTTCCTGATCGACGAGGCCTCCATGCTCGGCAACCAGGACACGGCGGAGGCGCTGCGCGCCATCGCGGCAGGCAATGGCCGGGCGGTGATGGTGGGTGACCTTGCCCAGCTCGAGTCGCCGGAAAGCGGCGCCCCGTTCCGCCTGCTGCAGGAACGCAGCCCGATCGACGTCGCGGTGATGAAGGAAATTAAGCGCCAGCTCAGTGACGACCTGCGCGGCGCGGTGTACAGCGTCATCGAGAACAAGGCCGCTGCGGCGCTGGAGAAGATCGACCGCGTATCGCCGTCGGTGGTGCCGAGGCTGGCGGGGGCGCAGGCGCCTGCGCGATCGGTGACGGAGGTCCCGCCGCCGCCGAAAGATGAGAGCGGTCAGCCGCTGCCCTGCCCTGACGGCGGGCAGGCGCCCGGCGTCATTGATTTTATCGTGGCCGATTACATGAGCCGCACACCCGCCGCGCGGTCGGAGACGCTTATCGTGGTGTCGCTCAACGACGACCGGCGCGCGGTGAACGCCGGTATTCACCAGGCCATGGTGGAGGCGAAGGAGCTGGGCGCAAAACCCGTTACCGTACCGGTGCTGGAGCGCATCAGCGGCGGACGCCACGACTTTAACCGCATTGAGTCGTGGCAGGCCGGTCAGGTGGTGCTGAGTGGCGATCGCTACCTGAGCGTCACCGGCGTGGACCGTGGCACGCAGAACGTGCTGCTACGGGACGAGGACGGGCGGATGCGGTACTACTCGCCGGCCGAACTGAACGCCACTGAAATTGAGGTTTTCCGCAAGGAAACGCTGGAGCTGCGCACCGGCGACAGCCTCCGCATGAACAAAACCCAGCGGCAGGCGGGCCACGCGGCGCACGATCAGTACCGTGTTTCGGCGCTGCGCGATAACGGTGAGGTCGTGCTGCAGGGCGCCGCGGGTGAAAAGGTGATATCGCCCGGCGACACGCAGGCGGACCGCCACATTGATTACGCGTGGGCCGTGACCGGCCACGGCGCGCAGGCGGCGAGCAGCCGCTTTGTTATCGCGCTGGAAAGTGCGACGGGCAGGCGTGGCGTGATGAGCGGCATGCGCGCGTTTTATATCAGCCTGTCGAGGGCGAAAGAGCACGTGCAGGTTTACACCGACAACGTTAAGCGCTGGAAAGAGGCGCTGGTCCGGGAGGAAAAAGGCTTCAAAACCGCCCATGATGCCCTGTCGCCGGAGGCGGAGCGTAAACAGGCCAGGGCCATCTGGGCGATGGGGCAGCCGGTGGGGAAAACCGCCATCGGCCGTGCCTTTCTCAACGGTAACGGGCTCGGCGGGATGCCGATCTCGGCGCGCATCATCCCGCCCACGCGTAAGTATCCGGAGCCGCACCTGGCGCTGCCGGCTTATGATGCGAACGGCAAGGCTGCCGGGGTCACGCTGGTTCCGCTGCATCACGGAAAGGGCACCATCACGCCGGGCCCTGCGCGCCAGCTGGCCACGGAAGGCGCGCAGGCATCCATGCTGCAGAAAAGCCGCAATGGCGAGGTTTTGCTGGTCAGCGACCTCGCGCAGGGGCTCACGGCCGCGCGAGAAAAGCCGGAGTCAGGGGTTCTGCTCGTTAACGGGCGGCAGCCGCCGTCCGCGCAGCTGCTGAAGGTGGCGGGTGGTCAGCCAGATCAATTGCGCCGTACGGATTCGACGCTGCTGGGCCTGGTCAAAGCAGAGCTTCAGGAAATGCTTATCGTTCTGCCGCGCACAGAGAAACACCAGGATGAGCGGGATGCCCTGCGTGAAGCGCTAAGGTCTGTCAGCAACGGGGGCCTGATGGATAAAATCAGTCTGCCAGTCGCGCCCCCTTCCCATGACGGAATGGATAAGATAGCGCTCACCGCGCAGCTTGTTGCACGCGTGGCAGAGGTTATGCAGGAGAAGCTGCCACGCCTGCCGGGCGAATCTTCGCCGGACTATAGCGCGCTTATCCGTCAGGCCTCTAAGGCTTTATCGGACACGCCGGAAGTGTCCGCGGATGCGGCCTTACGCGCAATGCTCAGTGCGCTGTCAGCCGGTGGCATACCGGAGAGCATCAGGTTAACCGCTACCGCCGGCAGTGACGGCGCGGTCCAGGCTAACGTAATCCGCCGGATTCAGGAAGAGCTTACCCCCGCGCGTACCGCAGATACAACTGTGCAACCGGACATTCCGGCTTCAGCGCTGGCAGATGTTGCCCGCGAAATCGAACGACAGAGGCAAATTACGCTTCCACCGGAATCCCGCGGGCGCGAGCCGGACAGGGAGCTGCCGGCGCCGGAAATCACCCGTCATATCCAGAAAGAACGTTAATGACTGCGGCACGCCCTGTGTGACCGCTTCACTTTCAACCTGCACCACGCAGGCATACGAGATTAATCATGAAACATACCCTGAAGATGGCCGCCTTTGCGCTGGCCATGAGCACCGCTTTGCCCTCAGCAGTATCGAAAGCGGCGGAGACCCCAGACTTTACCCCGGCACAGCAGGCCCGCATCGGCGAAATTGCAGCCGACTACCTGGTTGCGCACCCCGATGTGGTGATTGAGGTGAGCAAAAAGCTGCAGGCACGCCAGCAGGTCATGCAGCAGCAGGCTTACGTGCAGTCGGCGCTGAAGGCCCACCGTCTGCTGAGGCAGCTCGGTGGCGTGCCGGTTAAAGGGCCGGGGGATTCGAAGGTCATCGTGACTGAGTTCTTTGACTATGAATGCATCGCCTGCAGCATGATGGCGCCGGTGATGGAAAAAGTGATGGCCGCTAACACCGGTGTTCGCTTTGCCTTCCGCGACTGGACCATTTTTGCCGCCCGCTATCCGGAATCAACGCAGGCCTCGCACCGCGGGCTGGGTATCTACAGGAAGCAGGGCGCGGATGCCTATATGGAGTACCACAACGGGATTTACCGTACCGGCCACAACGAAGGCAAGCTGACGGCGGAAGACATTGAGAAGGTGGCTGCGGCCGCCGGTGCAGGGGATGCTTCAGTAGATGACAGTGCCGCCTCCGATCGTCTGATCGAAAACAACGACGCGCTGGCGGAGATGCTGGGGCTGACGGGTACGCCGGGCATTATCGTGATGCCGGCGGAAAATGCCACGGCAGACAACACCACCATCATCCCGGGCGTGGTCAGTGAACAGGTGCTGCAGCAGGCGATTAAACGTGCATCCGGCAAGGCTCATTAACCCTAAGCAAAAAAATCCCGGCTTAGGGCCGGGAAAATGGATTCATCAAAGCGGTCCGGCGAGTGGAGTCGCCGGCCGTATGAGAAGTATCGGCAGTTCCGCCAGAACCTTTATTTCATGACGCCCATGCCGCTCAGGCTGTTCGTTCCTCGCACCGCTGCGGTACGCCTCAGCCTGACCGCTCTGCCCGTCGTCGTATAAGTGCGGGCTTTCTGGAGGCTTCTTCACGCTCACTCAAAACGTAGTATTTATTACTTCGGCACTCCACATCGTGCAAATACCTGCGACGACTGTGTATTCACGTCAGGGTCGCAATCGGGACGGAGACATCCAGCACAACAATCACCCTCCTGATCGGCAGTCTTTACCAGCCATACTGCAATGTTTTACTTGTACGGATTTGGCTCCTACCGTCGTGGTGATATTTATTCTTAAAATAAACTAAATATCAATGAGTTATTAACTGAAGAGGCGGGAATATTCGTAACTGATTTGAATATTCAGCCACAGTAATTTAAACAATGGACGACGAAATTTTAAGCAGGGATTATGGCGGGTCCACCTGCCTTGCACCTCGTAGTACTTTGCGCCCCCCTGCTGTGTGCTGGCGTTGTTTACGGCTTGTGCTGTCTGCTTAACAACTGAAGTCTTGTTACGTTGTGTGACATTCACGTGCTGGTCTGGCGGTTCCACCTGTGGCATCTATACTCTCCCTCCAGGATTATTCTCAGTCACCGCAGCATGTATGCCCGGGACCCGCGATGGACTGCCTTACATACACCAGAAAGAGGTAAGACATGTATATTCGACTGGATCTCTTTGCCGAGATGCTCGGCATCCGGCCTGGCGACCTGCTGCAGGCAACGTGCACGGACGGGATGCTGGCAGGCTTTAATCTCCCCCGATGTCGTCAGGTGCGCGGCGCTGCCGTAATGTTCCTTCAGGATGAGGCTGTCGCCTTCCTAAAGCAGTGGCAGATGCGTTCATCTGAACCTCCGGTTCCGGATGCCGGTGAGCCGCTCATGTCACTGGAAGCATTTGCCCGTCATGCCGGTATCGCGCCCCTGGCGCTCTGGCAGGCCGCCAGTTCCGGAAAACTTCTCCGGGGCATTGCCCTGCCGTTGGCGGTCAAATCTTACGGCAGTCAGCTGATGTTTTCCGCGGCGGCTGTTGAATTATTTACCGCTGAGTACAGACGCTGCTTACCGAAAAAGTAAGGTAAATCAGCTTATTGCCAATTTTTATTTCCTCTGGATTACCTCATTATCCGGCCTCTTGGCTGACGCTTGATTAACCTATGGAATATAGATGAACCGTACCGAATGGCTTCTGAAGTTCCGGCGATACCAGAACCTGGAAACGCTGGAGAAGGTTTACGAGCATTTGAGCTATACCGGTAACCCCGATGAAGAATTTGCGATGACGTCGGCTTATGACCATCGAAAGGCCGAACTCGCCGCAGGCAAACTTTTTGACCGCATACCAAAGCACGTCTGGCAGTACGTAAAGTAGTTCCCATCTGACGCCGCCCTTACAGGGCGGCTATCCTGAAACTGATACGAGCTGTAACGGTCTGATCATTTAGGAGGCGTACGCCTTTCCGAGTGCCACCTGCGCGCAGTCCTGTCAATCGCATCCGATACGGTTTGATACAATGCGCTGGGAAAATCGTGACCCATGCCCTCGACAGGCATGAATTCAGCTCCGGCTATGGATGCGGCTGTATCCCTGCCACAGTCCAGAGGTATCAGTGGATCATCAACTCCATGCACCACCAAAGTCGGCGCTACTATCCGCGTAAGCCTTGAACGTATATCCCCGGTTGCAGCTATAGCGGCAATCTGCCTTCCCAGTGCAGTCGGATCAAAGGCACGCCTGGTTTCTTCCAGAACCAGAACCCTATGTGCTTCTTCATTGAAAGGGTAATCCGGACTGGAGATGCGCTTTGCAAAAGCCAGGCTGTGTGCCAGAAAGCCGGCCTCATCCTTCAAAGGATGAGGTGCAGGTTTCGTTAACATGTCCAGGATGTCCGGGGCCGCAGAGGGAAGATTCGGATTTCCCGTACTGGACATGATGGACGTCAAAGACAACATGCGTTCCGGATGTTCACTGCACAACAGTTGAGCAATCATTCCGCCCATTGATCTTCCAACGACGTGTGCCTTGTCTATTTTCAGAGCGTTGAGCAGTCCCATCGCATCTTCTGCCATGTCGAAGAGCGTGTATGGCACGGCCGGCGTCCGGCCAGCCATGACTGCGTTCGCCAGAGCTGAAAAATCTGGTGTTGGGGAGTTCGTAAAGTGTGTCGAATAACCTGCATCGCGATTATCAAACCGAATGACCCGAAACCCCTTTGCCACTAAACTTTCGCAGAATACTTCTGGCCATCGGAGCATTTGAGACCCGAGACCAGATATCAAAAGGATTGACCCGGCATCTCCGTACCCAAAACTTTCGTAGCTCAGGGTAATGCCGTTTGACTCAACGGATACCATCATTTTGTCCCTTCTTAAATCCGGGTTCATCAAAAGGAGTTAGAGGCAGAAGGCGTGAGTCTTCAAGTGCAGCCGTCCTGTGTCCAATGCCAGCAAGATAATCTTTGTTTTTCGCTAAAGCGAAAAAAGACTGAACGCTGCTCTGGCGGACCATCATGATTAAATCCCAGCGCTCCTGGTCCGGACCTATAAGGAAAGAGCCGCCCGATCCGAGAAATAAAAGTTCTCCCCCGCTTTGATGAAGGAAGGGAAGCGCGTGGTGAACATAGCGATAAAAAGCGTCGGCACCGCTGACAGGATCCTCCGGCGACAACTCCGGGCTGGCGGAATAATTGGCGATTTCGCGGAATCGCAACATATTCAGCATAACAATGCTGCCCTGCATTCCACGCTTGCTCAGCGCATGTCCTGATTCCTGCGTGAGTTCCAGGTAGCGAGCGTATGCAGATAAAGAAGTCATGGGTTTTGCACTCTTTCGTCTTTCAGTAAGTGATCCAGACGGCTAATCAGTGAATGCCAGTTGCATAGCGTGCTCCCGTATATCGCTGGGCCATGCGGCGATGAGCCCCTGAAATTTCACTGGCTCACTGGCAAAAAGCGCCCGCGTTGCTTCTTCAAATCCGGGCAGGTCACCGGCGATAGCAAGCATGAAGTAGTAGGCCCGTTCGAGCGCCTTGCGAACTTTTTCTTTCTCGCTGTTGGCTCGTCGTGCTTCCTCGACCAGCTTTCTCAGCGCCACAGAGGCCCCGCCGGGTTGACCGGCAAGCCACTCCCAATGACGGGGAAGCAAGGTCACTTCACGTGCAATCACGCCTAATTTCGGACGGCCACGGCCTCTGGAGCGGGAAGGTTCTGATGTGTCGTTCTGGCTGATCCCCTCTGTTTGGGCGGATGCTGCGGAGGTTAGTTTTGCAACGACCTCTTCCTCTGAACCTCTGAAATCAATATCGACCGGACGACCTGTCGCATTATCGATTATAAGGAAAGGCCCTGCGGCCGAATTCTCACTTGCCCGCCTGACTGCCAGAGCATTGGTTTGCAGAGACCCCGTTGCGATGCGTCTGTGGCCATCGAAACTCGTATAGGAGTCTGAAGGGGATCCTTTCATAGACAAGTCTCTTCAGTGATGGGCACTGTGCAGACTATGTACACAGGAGCCCGGAAAAATTGGGAAGCAGAACATCAAAGGTATGAACCTGATGAACCCGGTGGAACTTTGCCTTGCCAGTGCTCCAGGCACTTGTCCAGCTCGGATGTGTAATCAAAGCCCGGTTCCGGACGCTCCTTAATCAGCTCAAGAATTTCAAACACAAAGTGATCTTCCCCGAGCGAACGCCAGTCTTCCATCAACTCCGGATTCCGGTGAACACCCATGCGCAGCTCCATTCGGTGGCGATTCAGCGAACCGTTTAAATTTTTGCTTTTCCCTAGCAGCTGTTTTCCTGTGATTTTGTTTGTGACGGAGAAAATCCCCATCGATGGGAACGTATGCTTGTATGTACTGATAAGCTCTTTACGTCTGGCCTTTTCCATCAGTGTTTCTCCTTTTCTGAAGCAATCGTACGGTCGGCGCATGTCTGCGAAGCCTGCAATGCTTTTACCTTCAACCAGGGGAGTACGTGTGCCGGCCAGCTCTTCCAGACACCCGAAGGCGTCCGTAAAGAAGGCTCAGGTTGCATCTACGAAAAAAGGTCTGTCGCCAGCCATATCGCAGCTCAGGAAGTGACATTCTTTTTTTAAATTCCTGCTCCCGGACTGCCCATCAGGAACTTCTTCCTCGAGCAGCAGGCGCTGAGCCGCGCTAATTTTTTAAAGCTGGTCAGAAATCCTTCCCCGGTAACGTCTGAATAAAGTGATGCGCCAACCGTTCATTAAGCAGACTAATTCAGGCTCAGACTTCCCCGGCTTAAAAAACAGACAGGCTGTGAGTTCATAAGTAACCCTGCCGCCCTGGCCCATTGTTCGACGCTCATCCTGAGCAAGTCGTTGCGAGATGGAAGTTCATTCTCAAACGATGGCCTAATATTATCCGGGTAAAAAACAATGTCAATAATATCCGGGTATAAATACCTGTGGAGAATTTGTAAAAACGCCAGTAAGCCAGACAGGTACACATCAGCAGTTGGAGAGACTCGCTAAGGACCTTTCAGCCCGACTTGCGTCAGAGTTCCGGCCAGGCCTGCAGCGATATGGCATTCCGACAAACAGGCCGGTATTTATACGGATAGCCTGCATCGTGCAGCTCCGGTAACCTGATGAAGATGAGTGAATATGTCCATTGAGATGAACAGCCCGTTGAAATATTCGTTCAGGGCAGGGTCAGATGGGACCGATTCTGGCAGGATGCGTCAGCACTGAGACCGGTTACGTGCTAAAGCATGTACAGTTTTATACTGAGCTGCTGGCAAAGACCTGACATATAAATACGCTTCTACCGTGAGATTAACTATGGAACTGATATCTTATATTCTGTTTGCAGGCGCGTTATTTCTGAATGCAGGTGTTCCCGGACCCAGTATTACGGCGCTTGTTTCCAGAGTAATCACGAATGGCTGGCGCAATGTAATCCCTTTCATCGCTGCAATGTGGATCGGTGAAGTTATCTGGCTCACTATGGCAATGGCAGGTCTGACGACACTAGCACAAACATTTCAGACAGAATTTCATATACTTAAGTGGGGCAGTATCGCTTATCTTTGCTGGCTTGCGATTAAAATGTGGCATAAGCCGGTGATTGAGGGGGCAGAGGAACTTCCCCGGCGCTCCTCTTCCTGGTCGATGTTCAGCGCAGGAATGGCATTAACGTTGGGCAACCCCAAAATCATGGTGTTCTATCTTGCCCTTCTTCCGTCTTTTATTGATTTGCCAAAAGCAGGTGCCAGTGAGTGGGCAATTCTTGCCAGCATTACTCTGGTTACACTGGCTGGCATAGATCTTACGTGGACATTCCTCGCCCATAAAGCACGGGCTTTATTACGTACACCTGGAGCGGTAAGGCTGGCAAATCGTATTGGCGCTGTTGCAATGGGTGGCGCAGCAGCGGCTATTGCGGCACGAAACTAAAATTCTGAGAAGTCTGCCGGAAGACTGAACATCCGGCAGTTTAACTTCAGGCAGGCGCAGAGGACTCTGACATGCGGGCAAGCATAAATCCGGGCAGCGCAGTCTCAAAGATTGTTAAGCACCGCGCGCGCAAATTCTTCTGGCCGCTCAATCATCATAAGGTGGCCGGTCTCCGGGATAACCGTATTCGTGGTTGCGCGCTCTCTGAGCCAGGCGGGAACATGCCACCCGGATTGTGAGCGTTCGCCCGATATAAGATGAACCGGCGTCAAAGACGACAGAATGTGACGCAGTTCTTCGAGGTAGCTTTCTTCGCCTGTTGCAGCAACCACCGCCCGCGCCTGCTTCCGTAGGGTGGAAACGGGCTGGTTATCCAGCCAGTCGGTGGCAGTCTCAATCGCAAAATCCGTGGGTGACACGCCCGCACCTGCAATCCAGGCGGCAACGTCAGCGCGAAAAACACTGACCTCAGTCTGTATCTCTTCCAGACTCTGCCCGGATATTTTCTGAGACCAGAACGCATCATTCAGCGTGAGATTACCTTCGATGAGAGTCAGGGAACTGACCAGGTCAGGGTGGCGTACAGCCATCAGTACAGCAACCGCTCCGCCAACTGAATGACCTGCCAGATGAACCGGCCCGCACTTCCGTTCATCAATAAAGTCTGCAAGATGGTCGGCCTGGTCGTTCAGCGTCCATCCGTTGTTCCCTTGTTTCTGGCACTGACCATATCCGATCAGGTCAGGAGCATAGACACATTGTTTGCCGAAAGGGGCAAGAATACCGGGAGAACTGAGTGAACCAAAAAGACCATGTACCAGTAGAACCGGAGCTCTCATTTAAACCTCACTTTAAACTCCTCGCCACAATGGCGTGGCGGGGACCAGGAAAAGCCGCGCAGGCAACACTGTGCGGCAACGCAGCCACGGTTATAACAACAATATCTCACGGGGTGTTCGCAGGTTGCACGTAACCGGTTAACGCCCGGAGTATCCCACCGAAAGAGAGGCCTGATAATCAATTTATTCTTCACCAGAATATTCTGTAAGAGCCGCTGAAATACTCCGCTCTGTTTAGGTTTAGGGAACAGTGTAGCCATGCAACCGGCCCATTACCGTGGTGAAGCCCTAACATGCAGGTGAGGGGAACATGTCGTGTCTATAAAATGACTGCTCTGGGTATTTCTACCATTGGGCGCGCTACAAACCGGGGGTGTTCATCACCAGAATGAATCCGATGCTTTCTCTCGCTGATTACCATTAATGAACTGACCCTCATATGGACCCGAATCCGGCAGACGTCAGGGTCGGTTGCTTTCTGGCACGTCCGGTCCCCCGTATTCTGGAGTTAGTTGGCTCGATGAGGTTCAACCGCCATTGCCTGTGGCTTCTTGTTTGGATGATCTATCCCTGGTTATGGCTTTGCCTGTTATAACTCTGAGAATTACGCACCGACCAAAACAGAACCCGGGAGACTTATTAAGCGCCGATGTCCGCTGTGTAAACCGTCTTAGCGCCCTGCCGGAGAGTGCTCTGATGACCGTCCTTCCTGTTGCAGGAGTATGGGTATTTTAGTAGCATCAGCTCTTTCGGAGACAGGAAATGTCCGTCACTGATTCACTGCTTGCTTACACTCTCGCTGCAACACTTCTGACCTTAACACCCGGTCTTGATACCGCCATGATTCTCCGTACGGCTGCCGCTGAAGGCGGCCGGAAAGCCTTTCATGCGGCGCTGGGTATTGATATGGGGTGCTTTATCTGGGGGGCTCTGGTGGCTTTTGGTTTGGGGGCTTTACTGGCAGTCTCTGAGCTTGCTTATGCAATGCTGAAGTGGTGCGGTGCGGCATACCTGTTATGGTTGGGCATCCAGCTTTTATTGCGTCCGCGACGACATTTCAGCTTCAGTCAGGGTCAGGTGGAGAAGAATTCTACAAATAACTGGTTCATTCGCGGAATGCTAGGCAATGTGCTTAACCCCAAAATGGGTGTCTTTTATGTCTCATTTTTACCACAGTTTATCCCGGCGGGACATTCTCCTGTCGGCTGGACGTTCCTTCTGGTTGCGATCCATGTGTTGATTGGTACGCTGTGGTCACTGACACTCATTACTGCTGCCCGCTATGCTTCCGGTGTGCTGAAAAAACCTGCTGTGGTAAAAGGGATGGACCGCCTCACCGGGTGCTTATTCCTGTTGTTTGCCGTAAAGCTGGCTATGAGCAGAAGATAATACGTTCATGGCTTTTACTCTATATTCTAGAGGGTAACCGCATGCGCCAAAAATTAACATATGCTATTTGCTCTGGCTGTATCAGATACGCATTCCATTTCCCAGAGCGCACGTTTAAGCGGGTGTTGCGATTTTTTTAAACGATAATGTTTCGTTAATTAAACTTAAATGCGCCTGCTTGAGCTTTGAGTGGGTTGTAGCTTTAACATAAATGGTTTATCTCAGCCTGCTTAAATCCGTAACGAACGCTAATATGACATTATTGACTTCCAGCATGGCGCCTCAGGATTTTCAGTCGCCATGGGAGTCTCCGATTTTGGAGTAGCCCGTACGCAAGTCACTGAAAACCTCCCGCACTGACTTTATCTTTGTTTACCTTCTCGATGAGTTGAGTCAGCTTCTTCTCATACAGCTTCTGTATGTATTCAGTTTCATCGTCTTAATAATGGGGAGAGAAATTACTTGTTTTTGGAAAATAAAAACACTTTAAATCCCGCCACATACCAGTATGTGGACATGATTTTTCTGGCAGATAAATGCGAAATCCTTTGTCTGAACGCCGTCAGAAACTTCTGTAATCATTTTTGACTGCACATCATGACCATGCTTACCGAGCGAGCTTACTTAGCTGACCGTTCTAAAGGAGAATCATTACGTGAACAAACTGTTAATACGCCGCGCGATGTTGGAGGATTTGCCGTCTATCGTTGCACTTCTGGCAAATGACACTCTTGGTGCCAGTCGGGAGGATAGTACACTTCCTCTCCGGAAAACTTACACTGATGCGTTTAACGCAATTTGTTCAGATCCGAACCAATTTCTTGCTGTTGCAGTAATTGAGAACATCGTAGTTGGCACACTACAGCTGACATACCTTCCAAACATATCTCTCAGGGGGGCATGGCGAGCCCAGATTGAAGCAGTAAGAGTTCATGAATCGAAGAGGAATAGTGGTCTTGGCCGTTACTTGTTTGAGTGGGCTATTCAGCAGGCACGCATGCGGGGATGTGTTATGGTCCAGCTTACCTGTGATGTTACCCGAAAAGATGCACATCACTTCTACTCTGCACTGGGCTTTGAACCTAGCCACACAGGTTTTAAAATGAAAATATAATTATGCAAAATCATGACGTAGTGCCTTTTAAAACCCATTAAATCAGTATATTAATCTTAATTAATGACGCGTCTGGCGCTATGCTTATCTTGTGTGTTACTCCTCGTGCCAACACCAGTATGATGTATTGCAATAGCTGACATGCTCTCAGGATGCAACATCACCGGCCTCAGACCGGAAGTGCTTACTCCTACTACTACCGGGCCAGCCGCCCGGGATTTTTTTTCGCTATTTCCTGTTCTTTCTCCACAATCAGTTCACGACGGACCGCTCAGACTCCCGTGCTGACGCTTTCCATTATCTTATCAAGGGCTGAAGCAAACATTCAGCGCTTACACTGTTCGTTTAATGTACCGGTTCGAAACACCTCAGCAAATAGCCCAGTGCGTCTTCTATGACGCGATCTGTTGAGATCGTTATTCTGCAGAGATTCTGGTGCTCCACTGTTACTGTTCCATACCTTTTACGGCCTTATGCCAGACGTCTAACATGAATAATGTGAAACCTGAAATGTTATGACTGTCACGGGAAATTTCATCGGTGAACTTTTTTTATCCATACGATTCGTGCTATGTGCAATCTGTGCTGGATTTAACCGGTTGAGATGGGTATTCTTTTCAGAATTCGCCGGGCGGCGATCTTATTTTGATCCTTATCTGAGTACTGTGGTGGTCGACGATGAGGATGTGCGAAAACCTGTGGCCGGACATGCGCGGCGCGGGGAAGAATCAACCGGATGGGACGTATCCGTAAAACGTCCAGGGTACGGAGGCCGGTTTTTCCGGGCTCTGAATGCAAAAACCCCCTGAAATCTGTCTCAACTTGGCGGAAGGTTCAGAAATCAGGGGGTCCAAAAGCAGGCGCTGGCCTGTGAAGGATTATAACGCATGCAGTTCATAAGACAACCCCTGTCCGCCATAAGTTCGGGACAGGGTGAATGACCAGATTTTAATCGGGTTAAACTGCCCGACTCCCAAATCCGACGGACGCCATCGCGGCGATCATTCCGTCCTCTGCAAGTGCCCTGAACCCGTGTGGTTTGCGCCTCAGACCTATCGCCCGCTGCCGGGTGAGTTTGGTCACGCCATGCGCCGGCTAGTCGTAAAAGACAAATCCACCGGTCAGCTGCGCCTGAGTCAGCGGCTTTCGCGCAACCCTTACTTTGTCAGGCTGCGTCACGCGGCCGGTCGCGAGCGTGACTTCCGGCCGGAACGACGCGCGCTTATCGACGCCCTTATCCCGCTGCTGGTTCAGCGCGCCGACATGGCCACCTGGGTGGTCACCATGAACGTGGGCCGTCTGGCCGCCGAGCTCAGCCCGAAAGATGAAAACGGCGACGTCATCCCCGGTACCCGGGTAGAGCCGGGCCGGCTGTCGCGCCTGCTGCCCGAACTGCAGCGCTTCGGACTGGTTGAGCTCCCTGACCTGGAGTGGGATCCGGTGGAAGAGTACTGGATGCCGCGACATATCGTGCTCACCGATCGTTTCTGGCAGCTGTGCGGCGTCAACATGAACAAACTCTACGTCCAGCGCAATCTGCGTCTTGAGGCGGAAGCGGAAGGGATCATCGAGCCTGGCACGCACGAATCAGTGCGCGCCGCGCGCCAGCGCTGGTATGAGAACATGCGCATGGCCACGCTGCTGAGGCGGCGTGAAAAGGCGGTCAAAGAGAAACGCCGCAAAAAGCTGAGTAAGCTGCCGCTCGACGATCGCCGCACGGCGATGGCCAGCTGGCTTATCCGTACGCTGCCTAATCACGAGCTGATGAACACCGACGCGGACGCCTTTGACCGGCTGGTGTGGCAGAACCTGAACCAGCTGGAGCTGGGGCTCGTCTACGAGGCCGCCCCGCCAGACGTCGTACACTGACGTATCCCGTGAATTTTTACCGCCTTGACTGGCGGTAAAGGCGTTTGTGCCGCAGATAAAACCGCACATTTCCGGCCCGCTGCGGCATCCGTTTTCCCGCAAAAAATCCCTCATCCGCATCATTTTCCGGTCGCGGATTTTTTTATCCACACTTACCCGCAATCGTAAAGCATGGCTTACCTGCAAACGACCCTGAAATTACCCGCAACACATTCCTGACTTACGTCAGAAAGAATTAATCAAAAAAGATAAATAAGGTGTTCATGCCGGCATTCTGCGGGAATAAATAAGGCATTCGCTTGCAGCGGCCGTAAACGTCCGCGCCGCTCAGAATCTGAAGCACCTCCCGCTTACGCGGGCCCCGGACAGTGCATTTAGTTACAACAGGCAGAGCGTCCACTGCAGTCAGACAGTCCTGAACCATCACGCCCCTCTCAACCCGGACCCGTACCGTACTTGACACCCGGTTGCCCCCACTGACCAGCCCAGGCCGCCCGGCCCGAAGGGCCGGAACTGCAGTGGCTGATAAATGGATGCTGTAACTACGAATTCAGCGTCGCTGCAGAGTCTGAGGCCCGCTGTATCTTTCTTTCGTCTGCGACCATCTGACTGATAAGCTACTGACAGGCCGCTGCTTAAACGGCGTCAGTCAGGGCGGGGTTGGGCTTTTGCCACCATCTGCCCTGTAACCGGCTCTGCCGGGCTCACGGCGCCCGATGGCATCAGTGCCGTCCTGGACGGTTTTTGGCGCCTCCATGCCGCTCACGCGGCATTCACAGGACAGGCTGCGCACTGCTCGCCCGTCCGGCTGCGTCTGGGAGGTCAGTGATATGCAGAAAACTCAACAGCCACACGAAGAGCTGGTAAAGGTTTACGCCATGATCGGCGCCGTGGTCATGGCGATGGCCAGCGACGGTCTGGAAACCACGCGGCTGCTGATTGCCGGATTCATCCGTGAAGAGCTGGCCAGAACGGACGTATGGTCGCCGGAAATGAAAACGCTTATGAAGAGCGCTATCCACACGCTGGAAACCTGTCCTGACCAGGCCATCGTGGAGCGTCGCCGCGAAGGCGACTTAGGGGTTCTGTGAAGGCGGCGGATGTCTCAAAATGGCTTATTTCGGTGCCAGTTTTTAATGTGGTTCTGCATGAAGGACGCCTCTTATGGATAAAGACAATCTGAACGTCAGTCACCTGGCGTGGTGCGGGCTGATTGCGCTGCACACTGCCCACCGCGACGGGATCGCGACCTCCCCCGCGCAGGATAACCTCTTTCTGACCCGCTGGCTGGCCACCGCTGAAAAACAGCGCCGCTTTCCGCGGACGCTCGCCAGCGACATCAGCTGGCTGCTGAAAGAAGGGCGGGAAAAGGGACTGCGTGCCGACCTGCCCGGCAAGCTCGACTACCCGTGGCGCGCCGGCCACGACAACCTGCAGGGGCAGA
>NZ_VOQX01000007.1:0-112676 GCF_016643525.1 Pantoea sp. Morm
TGGTGGTACAGCACAAAAGTGGGGGTGATCGACCTGAAGAAAAAGTCGATCACCATGGGTAAAGGATGTTAAAAAGTGTTCACTATGCCCCCGAACACCTGTCTGCCATGTCCCCGGACTGTACACCGGGAGAGGGAGAGGGTTAGGGTGAGGGCAAGCCCCGCTCAGCCCCTATCCGCCCTTACTTCTTCTCCGCCGCGAGCGCGGCCAGGCGCACGATCACCTCAACCGACTTCGCCATCACATTCAGCGACGCAAACTCATGCTTGCCGTGATAGTTGTAGCCGCCGGTAAACAGATTCGGACACGGCAGTCCTTTCCATGACAGCGCCGATCCGTCGGTGCCGCCGCGAATCGGCTTCACGTTCGGCTCAATACCGCAGTCGCGCATCGCCTGCAGCGCCAGCTCAATGATGTGCGGATGCGGTTCCACCTTCTCCCGCATATTGCGATAGCTGTCGCTGATTTCCACCTTGATGGAGCACTCAGCCTGCAGACCTTTACCGACGCGGCGGCCAATCTCCTGCAGCAGCTGCTTACGCTGTTCGTAGCTGTCGGCATCAAAATCACGAATCAGGTACATCAGCTCGGCGTGCTCAACCGATCCCTTAATAGTGTGCAGGTGGAAAAAGCCTTCATAGCCGTCGGTAAACTGCGGCTTCTCTTTGGCCGGCAGCTCGGCGTGGAAGCGCATCGCCAGGTCCAGCGCGTTCACCATCACGTTTTTCGCACTGCCGGGATGCACGTTGTTACCGGTGATTTTGACCAGCGCCGTCGCGGCATTAAAGTTCTCGAACTCAAACTCGCCGAGATCGCTGCCGTCAACGGTATAAGCCCAGTCAGCCGCAAACCCCTCAACGTCGAAGTGCGACGTGCCGCGACCGATCTCTTCATCCGGGGTAAAGGCCACGCGAATGGCGCCGTGCGGCACATCCCCTTTGGCCAGCTCGGCCATTGCCGTCATGATCTCAGCGATACCGGCTTTATCATCAGCGCCCAGCAGCGTTTTACCGTCGGTGGTGATCAGCGTATGCCCGGTCAGCTTGTGCAGCACCGGGAACATCACCGGCGAGAGCACTTCATCCCCATTGCCCAGCGCGATGTCACCGCCACGATAGTTTTCAATGATCTGCGGATTGACATTTTTCGCGGTGAAATCCGGCGAGGTATCCATGTGGGAAATAAAACCGATCACCGGCGTCGGCCAGTCGACGTTTGCCGGCAGGGTGCCCATCACACAGCAATGATCGCTTAAGGTGACGTCCACAAAACCCAGCGCAATAAGCTCTTCCTGTAACTGACGCGCCAGCGTCCACTGCCCTTCGCTGCTCGGCACCTGCCGCGCCTGAGGTTTTGCCTGGGTTTCTACTGCCACATAACTGAGAAAACGCTCAAGTAATTGATCCATCTGTCATCCCTCTAAAGAACCTGCATTATTATCATGGGGCCTGATTATCGCCATGTTGCGTCAAATCATTATCCTTCAGGTTAGCCCTCTCAGCCCAATCGTGCGCTGAAATTCGCCCTGCCAGCCACCCGTCCGGCTGGCCCGGTGAGCATACTCCAGCAATTTGCAGACTTTTCAAGGTTATTCCGTGTCTGAACATGGCAATGGCGCATTTTTCAGGTATTATCGCGCCCTTCATCACGGCAAGCTGTCGCCGGCGGCTATGCTGTAACCTGATTATCATCAGACTGAGTGACTAAAATGACGCAAACACGCGCGCAGCAGGCGCTGGTTACGCTTTCTGGCATCAGTAAAGCTTTCGATGGCAAAACCATCATCCCGGATTTCGACCTGACCATCGGTCATGGCGAATTTATCACCCTGCTTGGCCCCTCCGGCTGCGGTAAGACCACGATTCTGCGCCTGATCGCCGGGCTGGAAAGCGCCGACAGCGGACGTATCCATCTGGATGAGAGCGACATCACTGAAACGCCCGCCGAGCATCGCCATATCAATACCGTGTTTCAGAGCTACGCGCTGTTTCCGCACATGTCGGTGTTTGAAAACGTCGCGTTTGGCCTGCGCATGCAGAAAACCCCGGCGGCAGAGCTGACGCAGCGCGTCAACGAGGCGCTGGCGATGGTGCAGCTGGAAAGCTTTGCCGCGCGCCGGCCACACCAGCTCTCCGGCGGCCAGCAGCAGCGCGTGGCGATTGCGCGGGCGGTGGTCAACCGGCCCAAAGTGCTGCTGCTTGATGAGTCGCTCTCCGCGCTGGATTACAAACTGCGCCGCCAGATGCAAAACGAGCTGAAAGCGCTGCAGCGCAAGCTGGGCATCACGTTTGTGTTTGTCACGCACGATCAGGAAGAAGCGCTGACCATGTCCGATCGCATCGTGGTGATGCGTGACGGGCGCATTGAGCAGGACGGCACGCCGCGCGAGATCTACGAAGAGCCCGCGAACCTGTTTGTGGCGCGCTTCATTGGCGAAATCAACGTGTTTGATGCAGAAGTGATCGGTAGCGCGCACGCGCCGCAGGTACGGGCTCGCGTCGAAGGCCGCGAGTGTGATATTCACTGCCCGTTCCCGGTCAAACCCGGCGATCGGCTGCATGTGCTGCTGCGACCGGAAGATTTGCGCGTCGAGGAGATCGATCACGACAGCCGCAGCGAAAACCTGATCGGCTATGTGCGCGAACGCAACTATAAAGGCATGACGCTGGAATCCACCGTCGAACTGGAGAACGGCAAGCTGCTCACCGTCAGCGAGTTCTTTAATGAGGACGATCCGGATTTTGACCACTCGCTGAACCAGAAAATGGCGGTCAGCTGGGTGCCAAACTGGGAGGTGGTGCTGCCGTATGAAACGGATGCGTGATCGTCTGCAGAAAGCCATTGTGGCGCTGATCGTCGGCTGGCTGACGCTGTTCGTGTTGCTGCCGAATCTGATGATCTTCGTCACCAGCTTTCTGACGCGCGACGACGCGCACTTTGCCAGCATGGTGTTCACCCTGAACAACTACGGCCGGCTCCTCGATCCGCTGTATGCCGACGTGCTGCTGCACTCGCTCAACATGGCCTGCATCGCCACGCTGTGCTGCCTGCTGCTCGGCTACCCTTTTGCCTGGTGCCTGACCAGACTGCCGGCGCGTCTGCGTCCGCTGATGCTGTTTCTGCTGATTGTGCCGTTCTGGACCAACTCGCTGATCCGCATTTATGGTCTGAAAATTTTTCTCAGCACGCGCGGCTGGCTCAATGAATTTCTGCTGTGGCTCGGCGTCATCGACAAGCCGTTTCGCATCATGTTCACCCCGGAAGCGGTGATCCTTGGGCTGATCTATATTCTGCTGCCATTTATGGTACTGCCGCTCTACTCCAGCCTTGAGAAGCTGGATAAATCCTGCCTGGAAGCGGCGCGCGATCTTGGCGCCAGCAGGCTACAGACCTTCATCCGTATCATTTTGCCGCTGACCCTGCCCGGTATCGTTGCCGGCGCGCTACTGGTATTTATCCCGGCGATGGGGCTGTTCTACGTAGCGGATTTAATGGGCGGAGCAAAGAACCTGTTGATTGGTAACGTAATCAAAAGCCAGTTCCTCAATATTCGTGACTGGCCGTTTGGTGCCGCCACCAGCATTGTCATGACGCTGCTGATGGGGCTGATGCTGCTGGTTTACTGGCGCGCAGCGCGTCTGCTGAATCACAAGGCGGCATTGCAATGATGGCGCGCGGATTACGCTACGGCTTCATGGCCGTGATTTATGCCTGGTTCTACATTCCGATCATCATCCTGATCGTTAACTCCTTCAATGCCTCGCGCTTCGGCATCAACTGGCAGGGCTTCAGCACCCAGTGGTATCGCCTGCTGGTCAATAACGACAGCCTGATTCAGGCGGCGCAGCATTCGCTGATCATGGGCGTGCTGTCGGCCAGTTGCGCGACGCTGATCGGCTCGCTCACCGCCGTGGCGCTGTACCGCTACCGTTTTCGCGGCAAGCCGTTTGTCAGCGGTATGCTATTTGTGGTGATGATGTCGCCGGATATCGTGATGGCGATTTCGCTACTGGTGCTGTTTATGCTGCTGGGGATTTCGCTCGGCTTCTGGTCGCTGCTGTTTTCCCACATCACTTTCTGCCTGCCGTTTGTGGTGATTACCGTCTATTCGCGCCTGAAAGGCTTTGACGTGCGCATGCTGGAGGCGGCAAAAGATCTCGGCGCCAGCGAAGTGACTATTCTGCGCAAGATTTTGCTGCCGCTGGCGCTGCCGGCAGTGGCCGCGGGCTGGCTGCTGAGTTTCACCCTGTCGATGGATGATGTGGTGGTGTCGTCATTTGTCACCGGGCCCGGCTTCGAAATTTTGCCGCTGAAAATTTATTCCATGGTGAAGGTGGGCGTGTCGCCGGAGGTGAACGCGCTGGCTACCATTTTGATGCTGCTGTCGCTGCTACTGGTGGCAGCCAGTCAGCTGTTGCTGCGTGATAAAACCAAATAGAGGATAACCGATGAAAAAGTGGTCTCACTGGCTGGCGGCTGGGGCGCTGGCACTGGGTATGCAAAGCGCTCAGGCGGATGACAACAACACGCTTTACTTCTATAACTGGACCGAATACGTGCCGCCCGGGCTGCTGGAGCAGTTCACCAAAGAGACCGGCATCAAAGTGATTTATTCCACCTATGAATCCAATGAAAGCATGTACGCCAAGCTGAAAACCTGGAAAGCAGGCGCTTACGATCTGGTGGTGCCGTCGACCTACTTCATCGCCAAAATGCGCAACGAGGGCATGCTGCAGAAGATCGACAAGTCACAGCTGAGCAACTTCCGCAACCTCGATCCCGACCTGCTGAACAAGCCGTTTGATCCGAACAACGACTATTCCATTCCCTATATCTGGGGCGCAACCGCCATTGGCGTGAACACCGACGAGGTGGATGCGAAAACCCTGACCCAATGGGCCGATCTGTGGAAACCTCAGTATAAGCAGAGCCTGCTGCTGACCGATGACGCGCGTGAAGTGTTCCAGATGGCGCTGCGCAAGCTCGGCTACTCCGGTAATACGCAGGATCCAAAACAGATTGAAGCCGCCTATGAAGAGCTGAAAAAGCTGATGCCGAACGTGCTGGCGTTCAACTCGGATAATCCCGGCAATCCGTTTATGGAAGGCGAAGTCAACGTCGGCATGATCTGGAATGGCTCCGCCTGGGTAGCGCGCCAGGCTGGCACGCCGCTGCAGATTATCTGGCCGAAAGAGGGCGGGATTTTCTGGATGGATAACCTGGCGATCCCGGCGAATGCGAAAAATAAAGCGGGCGCGCTGAAGCTGATTAACTTCCTGCTGCGCCCGGATGTGGCGGCTAAAGTGGCAGAAACCATCGGTTATCCGACGCCCAACCTGGCGGCAAGAAAGCTGCTGCCGCCCGAGGTGGCCAGCGATCCGTCACTCTATCCGCCGGCTGAAGTGATCAAAAACGGCGAGTGGCAGAACGATGTCGGTGCCGCCAGCGTGCAGTACGAAACGCTGTTCCAGAAGCTGAAAGCGGGACGGTGAGGTTCTGAGGTGGAGGTTGTGCGGCCTGGCCCTCACCCTGCCCTCTCCCAGAGGGAGAGGGTTCATTTGTGCCGGATTCAGCCTGAACTTAAATCCTGCGCGTTTTTCCCCTTCTCCCGCCGGGAGAAGGCCGGGATGAGGGGAAACGCGCAGTACGCTGACTATTTATACAAGCCGCGCAAAAAAGTATGCACGAATTCGGGCACCACTTCGCTGGCTAAGCCGTAATGCGCTTCAGCGAATTCGTTACCGACCTGACTGGGGGCCAGATTCAGCTCCACGGTATGCGCACCCTGCAGTTTCGCCTCGTGCACAAAGCCTGCCGCCGGGTAGACGTGGCCTGAGGTGCCAATGGCGATAAACAGATCGGCCTGTTCCAGCGCCTGATAAATCTCCTCCATGCCGAGCGGCATTTCACCAAACCACACCACGTGCGGACGCAGCCGCGACGGGAACTGGCAGCAGGTACAGCGATCGTCCGGACCGACGTCCTCTGTCCACGCCAGCACCTGACCGCTGTGCTCACAGCGCACCTTCAGTAACTCACCGTGCATATGCAGCACGCGCTGGCTGCCGGCGCGCTCGTGCAGGTTATCGATATTCTGTGTCACCAGCAGGAAATTATCGCCCAGCACCTGCTCCAGTTCGGCCAGCGCTTTGTGCGCCGCGTTAGGCTGGATTTCTGGCTGCTGCAACTGACGCCGGCGCGCGTTGTAGAACCCCTGCACCAGCGCCGGATCGCGGCGAAAGCCTTCGGGCGTCGCCACATCTTCCACGCGATGCTCTTCCCACAGGCCATCTTCCGCGCGGAAGGTGCGGATGCCGGATTCTGCCGAAATTCCGGCACCGGTCAGCACCACCACGTGCGGCTGCGGATGGGCGGCAAGTTCGACCTGACGATCGCGCTCAAAGATGCGCTGGCGAAAGCGCTGATGCACTTTGCGGCGGTTCTTTTTGTAGCGGGCGAGTCGAAGGCGGCGGCGCGGTTGGCGCATAAAGGCTCCTTAATCTGCGGCGCTGAACGCCGCGCTGCGGGTGTTTTCCGGGTTACTCAGACCCGATAATAGCGGCTGGGTATGACGGCTGCATGCCGCAGACGCTGAAAATGTGCGCAGCCGCGAAGGCGGCTGCGTGTTTTGTCTTTACTGACCGCTCAGCACGCGGGCAGGATCGATGCGGCTGGCACGCCGCGCCGGATACCAGCTGGCAATCAGGCTCAGGCCAATCGCCGTTGCCAGCACGATGGCCACATCCAGCCAGTGCAGCTCGGACGGCAGAAAGTCGATAAAATAGATATCGCCCGCCAGCAGCTGATGCCCGGTAAGGTGCTCCACTACGCGCATTACCGGCGTCAGATTGAGCGCCACCAGCACGCCGACCACCACACCGCTGACGCTGCCCAGCAGCCCGGCCAGCAGGCCATACCAGATAAAGATGGCACGAATCAGGCCGTCTTTCGCCCCCAGCGTGCGCAGTACGGCGATATCGCTGCTCTTGTCCTTCACCGCCATCACCAGCGTCGACACGATATTAAAGCAGGCCACGCCAATCACCAGCACCATCGCCAGATACATGATGGCGCGAATCATCTGGATGTCACGATACATGTAGCCGTAAGTGCCAATCCAGCTGCGGATGGTGACATAGGAGTGGGTGGCTTCGCCGGCATCGCGCACCAGCTTCTGTGCCTGGAACGGATCGCTCATCTTCAGCGCAATGCCGCTGACGCTGTCGCCCAGATCCAGATACTTTTGCGCATCGGCCAGCGGCACCAGCGCCAGACTGTGATCCAGCATGCCGCTCAGCTGCAGAATACCGCTCACCTGCAGACGAATGCGTTTTGGCTGCAGCAGTTTGTTCTCGCCATCATTATTCGGGATCATGATGGTGATCCAGTCGCCCTGCTTTACGTTGAGCGATTTGGCGATGCCGCCGCCCAGAATGATCTGCTGCCTGCCGGCGCTGAACTGCGACCAGGCATCGCCGCTGACAAAACGCGGCAGCGCGCTGAGCCGCGGCTCCTGCTGAGGATCAACGCCCTTAACCTGCAGCGCCTGCAGCTTCGCACCGCTCTCAATCAATCCGGTAAAGTTAACGTAAGGCGCCGCCGCGGCGATGCCTGGCACCTGTTCGATGGGCGCAATCATCGGCTGCCAGTTGCGAAATGGCTGGTTAACCGCCTCAATTTCGCCGTGCGGTACCACGGCCAGAATGCGGTTGTTGAGCTCCCGCTCGAAACCGTTCATCGCGCTCAGCCCGATGATCAGCACCGCCACGCCAAGCGCAATGCCGATGGTCGAGATGATGGAGATCAGCGACACCATGCCGCCGCGCCGCCGGCCGCGGCTGAAGCGCAGCCCGAGCAGCAGGGATAAAGAGGACGCCATCAGATCGCTCCCAGCGTCAGGTGATCGCTCAGCTGGCCGTCGCGCATTTCCATCTGACGGCTCAGGCGCTTCGCCAGGTTGAGGTCATGCGTCACCACCAGAAACGCGGTGCCCTGCTGCACGTTGAGCTCGCCGAGCAGTTCAAAAATGGCATCCGCGTTGCGCGCATCGAGATTACCGGTGGGCTCATCGGCCATCACCAGCCGCGGCCGGTTCACCAGCGCCCGGGCAATCGCCACGCGCTGACGTTCACCGCCCGACAGCTCAGAAGGCCGGTGCGCCGCGCGCTTTTCCAGGCCAACCGCCGCCAGCATCTCGCGTGCGCGCGCTTCCGCTTCGGCTTTGCCGGTTTTGCCAATCAACAGCGGCATGGCTACGTTCTCCAGCGCGCTGAAGTCCGGCAGCAAATGGTGAAACTGATAAATGAAGCCGAGTTCCCGGTTGCGCAGCTCTGCTTTGGCCGCCGACGACATGGCGTTGAGCGATTTCCCGTCAAACACCACGTCACCGGAGGTCGGCGCATCCAGCCCGCCCAGCAGGTGCAGTAAGGTACTTTTGCCGGAGCCAGAGCTGCCGACGATGGCCGTCAGTTCGCCCGGCTGCAGGCTAAAAGCCACATTGCGCAGCACATCGGTCTGCACGCTGCCTTCCTGATAGCGTTTGCACAGGTCACGACACTGCAACAAAGGGGTATTACTCATAACGTAAAGCCTCAGCGGGTTGAACGGCGGCAGCGCGCCATGACGGATAGAGGGTAGACAGCAGCGCCACGGCCATCGAGACCAGCGCAATGGTGATCACCTGCCAGACATTGATATCCACCGGCAGCGCGGCGCCATCAAGGAACAGGCCGATCACCGGCATTAAATTGTTGAGCTGGCTGGCCAGCAGCACGCCCAGCAGCGTACCGAGCAGCGCGCCGATAATACCGGCGCTGGCGCCCTGCACCATAAATACCGCGACGATTTGCCGCCGCGTTAAGCCCTGGGTTTGCAGGATCGCCACTTCCGCCTGCTTCTCCATGATAAGCAGGCCCAGCGAGGTAATGATATTGAAGGCGGCGACGGCAATAATCAGGCTGAGCAGCAGCCCCATCATGTTTTTCTCCATGCGCACCGCCTGGAACAGGTCGCCCTTGCGTTCGCGCCAGTCTTTCCACGTCAGCCCCTGCGGCAGCGGCTGCTGGCTCAGCGCATCGACATTCAGCGGCTTATCCAGCCACAGGCGCCAGCCGGTAATGTTGCCGAGCGGATAGCGCATCACGCGCGAGGCATCCTGCTGGTTCACCAGAATCTGATAGCCATCGACTTCGCTATTGGCCGCGTAGGTTCCGGCAACGGTAAAGATGCGCTGGCTCGGCACGCGCCCCACCGGGGTAAACTGACTGACCGATGGCACCATCAGGCGCAGCTGATCGCCGCGCTTCACGCCCAGCTGCGAGGCCAGCAGTTCACCGAGAATGACCTTATACTGGCCCGGCTGCAGCACGCTCTGCTGAGTGTTGACCAGATAAGGCGTCAGCGGATCCGGTTCGTCAGGATTGATGCCCAGCATCACGCCCACCGACACGTTGCGCGCACTCTGCAACACCACATCGGCGGTGGTCAGCGGCGCAATACGCGTCACGCCCTGCAGTTTGAGATCCTGCGCGCGCATCTGCTGCGGATTGATGCTGCCGGTGTCGCTGGTCACCAGCGCCTGCGGCATCAGGCCGAGAATGTTGCCTTCCAGCTCGCGCTCAAAGCCGTTCATCACCGACAGCACTGTCACCAGTGCCAGCACGCCGAGCGTGATACCAATAGTCGAGAGCCAGGAGACGAAACGACCGAAACGGTCTGAAGCACGTCCACGCATGTAGCGCAAACCGATGAATAACGCGACTGGTTGATACATGAGATCCGTCTTGGCCGTTGCTCAAAATTAAGTAGAGCGATGATAAAGGAGCCGTCTGCTTTATGAAACCTCTAACCCGCTGAGTCAGTTGCAAAGTTGCGTCAAAATGCGTCCTCCTGCGCGACAATGCACAAAATTACGACAAAATAGTGACGCTATTAGTACGATTATTCGTCAGCAGGTGGGTTAGACTTAGCTTGCAGTACCGGTTTTCGCATCACAGTAAGCGCAGTACGGAGGTTCTTACCATGAGCAGGTTTCCTAAAGGCAGTATCGTTAAACATAAATCTGGCGAGATCAAAGGCGAAGTGGTCAATGTCTTTGAGCAGGGAGACGCGCTAACCGGTTATTATGTGAAGTGGGACGATGGCAACAACAGCTACCATGTCGAGCGCGAGCTGTCATGGGCCAATGTGGATCGTCCTCGCATGCACTACACACAGCAATCCAGTAAATAACGTGACGTGGCCAGGTCGCCATCAATGGCGACCTGGCAACCGGCCATACTGGCGGCCCTTCAGGGTGCCGCTAAGGTAAGGTGCGCATTCATGCACCCTGACATAAACTCAGAAAGGAGAGATGATCCTCACGGCGGAATGTGGAATGATGACGCCCTGGAAACTGAGGAGAGAATGTCGGACCTTATGTCGGAACAGCGTCGTTATACCCTGCCTGCTAAAGCAGGCGACCATCGTCAGCTCGGTCAGCTGGTCGGCGCCGCGCAGGCGGTTGAGTGTGCCAGCATCACCGAACGCCACAGCGGTCCGGTGTTAATGATCACCCCGGATATGCAATCGGCCCTGCGGCTGCAGGAGGAGATCAGGCAGTTTACCGATCTGCCGGTCACCAATCTTGCTGACTGGGAAACACTGCCCTACGACAGCTTCTCGCCCCATCAGGACATTATTTCCGCCCGTCTTTCTACGCTGTACCAGCTGCCCACCCTGACGCGCGGCATGCTGATTCTGCCGGTCAATACGCTGATGCAGCGCGTTTGCCCGCACAGCTTCCTGCACGGCCATGCGCTGGTGATGCAGCAGGGCCAGAAACTGTCGCGCGATGCCCTGCGCGACCAGCTGGAGCAGGCCGGTTATCGCCATGTCGATCAGGTGATGGAGCATGGCGAGTACGCGACGCGCGGCGCGCTGCTCGACCTGTTCCCGATGGGCAGCGATCAGCCTTACCGCATCGATTTCTTTGATGATGAGATCGACAGCCTGCGCCTGTTTGACGTCGACTCACAGCGCACGCTGGAGGCGGTGAGCGCCATCAACCTGCTGCCGGCGCATGAATTTCCCACCGACAAAGCGGCCATTGAGCTGTTCCGCAGCCGCTGGCGTGAAACCTTCGACGTGCGGCGCGAACCCGAGCACGTCTATCAGCAGGTGAGCAAAGGCACGCTGCCGGCCGGGATTGAGTACTGGCAGCCGCTGTTTTTCGAGCAGGAACTGCCTACCCTGTTTAGCTATCTGCCCGCCAGCACGCTGGTGCTGAACAGCGGCGATCTGCACGCCAGCGCTGAACGTTTCTGGCAGGATGCTAACGCACGCTATGAAAATCGTCGCATCGATCCTATGCGCCCGCTGCTGGAACCGGCCACGCTATGGCTGCGCCCGGATGCGCTGCTGAGCGAGCTGAAAAACTGGCCGCGCATGCAGCTCAGCGCTGAAACGCTGCCGGAGAAAGCCGCGAACAGTAATCTGGGCTATCAGCCATTGCCGGAGCTGACGGTGCAGGCGCAGGCCAAAGCGCCGCTCGATCTGCTGCGTCAGTTCCTCGAGCAGTTTACCGGTCAGGTGATTTTCTCAGTAGAAAGCGAAGGTCGCCGCGAGAGCCTGCAGGAGCTGCTGTCCCGCATCAAACTGCGCCCGCAGCCGATCGATCACTTCGAGCAGGCCGATGAGCAGCCGTACAGCCTGATGATTGGCGCCAGCGAGCGCGGCTTTATCGACACCCAGCGCCAGCGCGCGCTGATTTGCGAAAACGATCTGCTCGGCGAGCGCGTCAGCCGGCGGCGTCAGGACAATCGCCGCACCATCAATCCGGATGTACTGATTCGTAACCTCGCCGAGCTGCACCCTGGCCAGCCGGTGGTGCATCTTGAACACGGTGTGGGGCGCTACATCGGCCTGACCACGCTGGAAGCCGGCGGTATCGTGGCTGAGTATCTGATGCTCTCCTATGCCGGCGATGCCAAACTTTACGTCCCGGTGTCATCGCTGCATCTGATCAGCCGTTACGCCGGCGGTGCCGATGAAAATGCGCCGCTGCACAAACTGGGCAGCGATGCCTGGTCACGCGCGCGCCAGAAAGCGGCGGAGAAAGTCCGTGACGTGGCCGCTGAGCTGCTGGATATCTATGCCCAGCGCGCGGCCAAGGCCGGCTTTGCCTTTAAGCACGACCGCGAGCAGTATCAGCTGTTCTGCGAAGGTTTCCCGTTTGAAACCACGCCGGATCAGGCGCAGGCAATTAACGCCGTGCTCAGCGATATGTGCCAGCCGCTGGCCATGGACCGCCTGGTGTGCGGCGATGTTGGCTTTGGTAAAACCGAAGTGGCGATGCGCGCTGCCTTCCTTGCGGTGGAGAACGGCAAACAGGTGGCGGTGCTGGTGCCAACTACCCTGCTGGCGCAGCAGCATTACGACAACTTCCGCGACCGCTTCGCCAACTGGCCGGTGCGCATTGAGATGCTGTCGCGCTTCCGCAGCGCCAAAGAGCAGGCGCAGGTGCTGGAGCAGGCCAGCGAGGGCAAAATTGATATTCTGATCGGCACCCACAAGCTGCTGATGAGCGATCTTAAGTGGCGCGATCTCGGTTTGCTGATCGTCGATGAGGAGCACCGTTTCGGCGTGCGTCACAAGGAACGCATCAAAGCGATGCGCGCTGACGTCGATATTCTGACGCTCACCGCAACGCCGATTCCGCGTACTCTGAACATGGCGATGAGCGGCATGCGCGATCTGTCGATTATCGCCACGCCACCGGCGCGCCGTCTGGCGGTGAAAACCTTCGTGCGCGAGTATGACAGCCTGGTGGTGCGCGAAGCGATCCTGCGTGAAGTGCTGCGCGGCGGCCAGGTTTACTATCTCTACAACGACGTCGAGAACATCGAGAAAGCAGCGCAGCGGCTGGCCGAGCTGGTGCCGGAAGCGCGCATCGCCATCGGCCACGGTCAGATGCGTGAGCGCGATCTGGAACGGGTGATGAACGATTTCCACCACCAGCGTTTCAACGTGCTGGTGTGCACCACCATCATCGAAACCGGGATCGATGTGCCGAGCGCCAATACCATCATCATTGAGCGCGCCGACCATTTCGGTCTGGCGCAGCTGCATCAGCTGCGTGGCCGCGTTGGCCGTTCACATCATCAGGCCTATGCCTGGCTGCTGACGCCGCACCCGAAAGCGATGACCACCGATGCCCAGAAGCGACTGGAAGCGATTGCCTCGCTGGAAGATCTGGGCGCTGGCTTTGCGCTGGCGACGCACGATCTGGAGATTCGCGGTGCCGGTGAACTGCTGGGTGAAGATCAGAGCGGTCAGATGGAGACCATTGGTTTCACGCTCTACATGGAGCTGCTGGAAAACGCGGTGGATGCACTCAAGGCCGGACGTGAACCGTCGCTGGAAGATCTCACCAGCAATCAGACCGAGATTGAGCTGCGCATGCCTGCCCTGCTGCCGGATGATTTTATTCCGGACGTCAATACGCGCCTGTCGCTGTATAAACGCATCGCCAGTGCGGCCGATGAACAGGAGCTGGCCGAGCTGAAAATTGAGATGATTGACCGCTTCGGCAAGCTGCCCGACGCCGCGCGTAACCTGCTCGACATCGCCGCGCTGCGCCTGGTGGCGCGCCAGCTGGGGCTGCGTAAAATCGAAGCCAGCGAAAAAGGCGGCTTTTTTGAGTTCGCGCCGCAGAATCAGGTCGATCCCGGCTGGCTGATCGGCCTGCTGCAGAAAGATGCCAAGCAGTGGAAGCTGGATGGCCCGACGCGACTGAAATTCACCCGCGATCTGAGCGAACGCAAAACACGCATGGAATGGGTGCAGAATTTCGTCGCCGAGCTGGCGAAGAACCGGGTTTAAGGAGCGAGCTCGCAAACTTAGCGGAAAAAATTAAATCACCGCTTGATCCTGTGATATCACAAGGATGGCATCACAGGATTTATTCATGGAAGGAGCTCAATGATGAGCAGGCGAGAGGATATTCTTGACGGCAGTAAAGCAGAAAGAAGTGCTTACGGCCTGGTTTACACAGAAGTATTGGGCTGGATAGATCTCGGTCACGCCCAGGGCAATGACATCAGACAGTTATGGGCGCAAATGCTGTGCGGCGAAGCACAGAGCGGCCTGACGTATGACGTTACCTATAAACAATCAATGGCTGGCCTCAAAAGGCGCCTGACTGTGGGAAAATCAATCACCTGGCGTCTCAAAAAAGGTCTGTCATATCACCAAAAGCAAAGCATAGCTCTTGCCATGATGATGACGCTGGCGCGCAGGTTTGAAGGGCTGCAGAATTCTTTCCCTTTTAGCTGGGCTACTGACAGCGGATTCAGTGGCGAAGACCTTGTATCGGATCTCCTGGGTTTTTACCGGGTTGTGGCATGCATGAGCGGCATTTTCAGCTACCTGAAACCAGTGAGTCAGGCGGATGCATTAAGACGCTGGGACCATTATGGAAAAATTGGCTCCTGGAAAAACGAAACCTTTAAGCCACTGCTTTTCCCTGACCCTCTTCAATTCCCTAACGCCAAACCTCACTTTGGTCAGTTACCGATCTTCATGCGAAGCGTAACGCCCTATAATCGGTGGACATCAGAAGATGTTAGCATCATAGACCCGGACCGTGGCTTTATCCATTTTGGTAAGGGCATATCAAAACTATGAAAAAATCGCTCAGGATCCTACTTTGCGTTCTCATTGCGTGTGTGGTCGGTATGGCCTATGGCTTGAATTATCTCCGTATGGAGTTTGCAGATAGCGCTAATTATACAGAGCACGACACGCTGGATTACGACTTTTATACGCCTGATTTACTCAAAAAGATGCCGCGCATTACTGATAACTATAGCTTTTATTACAGTAACGTATCAGGTCCCAACCCCGCACTGATTTTTCAGCTGAGGTTTATTGGCGCGACCAACGCAGATAAAATTAATGCGTTTATGAAAGAAAAGGGTTTTAAACAAAGCGAAGCGTGCAGTTTTGCAGGTGACTGCTGGACTGGCGACGATCCGCTTGTCACCGTATCGATTGAAATTGAGGAACAACCGCGCACAGTTCTCGTTTCGATGGTAGATAAGCGAACCTGATTACCTCATAACATGCCTGCCAACAGATAATAAGCCAGACCGGTGATAGCTGATGAAATTCGTCATGAGGTATAAGCTCCGGATCTCTTTTCTTCACCCTGAATAAAAAAAACCAACGTAAAAAAAGCGCCTTGCGGCGCTTTTTTTGTTACTGCTGCTGTGAAGTAGCTTTGCCCAATCAGGCCTGATTCGAATTCAGGATCAGCTGACCATTACGGTCGAGCGGGATGCGGGTGCCAGGGTCATTCTCCATGCGGATTTTGCCCTGCTGGTCGCCTATTTTATAGGTCACGTCATAACCCAGCATTTTTTCCTGTTTATCGTACACGGTTTTGCAGCGCTGCTCGCTGGTGGTGTAGGTGTCACGATCCTGCAGCGCACCCTGCACCTGGTTACCGCCGTAACCGCCTGCCAGCGCACCGGCTACGGTCGCGATATCCCGGCCGCGGCCACCGCCGAACTGGTGACCAATCACACCACCGGCCACGGCACCCAGCACGGAACCGGCGATGCGGTTCTCATCCTGCACCGGACGACGGTGCGTGAGGGTAACGTTGCGGCACTCCTGACGCGGCTGCTTGATGCTCTCTTTGATTGGCGTTGCCGAAAGCACCTGAGCATACTGCGGGCCACGATCAAACACATCCATGCTGGCGACGGCGGCCACGCCCAACGCTGCTGCTACGCCGATTCCAATACCCGCTAACATTGATTTATTCACAGGAATGTCCTCCTGAAGTTGTTACCGCGCATTCCTGCCGCAACCCGATCCCGGGTTACCGAGGCATAACCGGCGTGCGCGCCGCGCCGTGTTCGTTGGCATAAGTTTTACAGATGGTCCGAAAATGCAACATCAGATTAATGGAGGAAACGCAGCGGAAAGCCAGCAGGACCAGCTTTTAGGAGAGTTCTGAGCGGCAGTGTCATTGCGCCGTAATCTGGCGCTGATTGAACGGCAATCAGCAGGTTACGGCAGCCGGGCGCGCAGCGGGCGGGGATGACCGCCCGCCAGCCATCAATGCAGTTTGAGACGCGGACGCAGCACGCGGTTGAGGCTGCCGACCAGCATCATCAGACCGGTCTTGAAGTATCCATGGAGCGCAATCTGGTGCATACGGTACAAGGAGATGTAGACAAAACGCGCAATACGCCCTTCCACCATCATCGAACCGCGCATCAGGTTCCCCATCAGGCTGCCGACGGTACTGAAGCGGGACAGCGACACCAGCGAGCCGTGATCTTTATACACGTAGGCTTTGAGCGGCTTGCCTTTGCGCTGGGCGAGGATGTTTTCCAGTGCTCGCGACGCCATCTGGTGCGCCGACTGCGCGCGCGGCGGCACGAATCCGCCGCCCGGCAGCGCGCAGGAGGCGCAGTCGCCGATGGCGTAAATATCGTCGTCCAGCGTGGTCTGCAGCGTCTCTTTGACCACCAGCTGATTAATGCGGTTGGTCTCCAGCCCGCCAATCTCTTTCATGAAGTCTGGCGCTTTAATACCCGCCGCCCACACCATCAGATCGGCTTCGATGAATTCGCCCCCTTTGGTATTCAGACCGTTGGCTGCTGCGCTGGTGACCATGGTTTGCGTCAGTACGCGCACGCCAAGCTTGCTCAGCTCCTGATGCGCCGCTGCGGAGATGCGCGGCGGCAGCGCAGGCAGAATACGCTCGCCGGCTTCCACCAGCGTAACGTTGAGCGCGCTGCTGTCGAGACCCTTATAGCCGTAGCTGTGCAGTTGTTTCACTGCGTTATACAGTTCTGCCGACAGCTCGACGCCGGTCGCGCCGCCGCCGACAATGGCGATATTGACTTTCTGCAGCTGCCCTTCGCTGGCAGAGAAGCGCAGGAACAGGTTGAGCATCTCATTATGGAACCGACGCGCCTGATGCGGGTTGTCGAGGAAGATGCAGTGATCTTTCACGCCTGGCGTGCCGAAATCGTTCGAGGTGCTGCCCAGCGCCATCACCAGACGGTCATACGCCAGTTCGCGCTGCGGTACCAGTAGCCCACCCTCCGCGTCGCGGATCTCCGCCAGTTCAATGGTTTTTGTGTCGCGATTAATTTGCGTCAGCGAACCCAGCTGGAACTGGAAACCGTGGTTGCGCGCATGCGCCAGATAGCTGAGCGCATCAATACCTTCATCCATCGAACCGGTCGCCACTTCATGCAGCAGCGGTTTCCACAGATGGCTGTGGTTACGATCGACCAGGATGATCTCCGCCTTTTTTTTGCGGCCGAGTTTATGGCCGAGCTGCGTTGCCAGCTCCAGCCCTCCGGCACCGCCACCGACGATGACGATTTTTTCCATGCTTGTAGTCAATGAAGACCCCCTCAAAGTTGTAAACCAAAAGTTAATTAATGGTTATATAAAACCTTAATAAACATAGGGTTGGCGACATTTAATCGCGAGCTGAGGGCAGAATAGCACGGCATAATCATCCGGACATAAGAAAATTGATGTACATCAATCTTTGCACTGCATTATCAGAATGTTACACGTTTTGTGCGCCGCATCACACGGCGCAGCAGCACTCAGGCAAGGGTTTTGAACGCTTTGATGCGTTGCAGATGCGGGGCAATATTTTTGAATTTGTGGCTGGCCTCCTCGTCCCACACGATTTCGTAGTACGGGTGCAATGCGGCCGCGCTGCGCTGATTATCCAGCGCTTCATCGTGACGTGACAAAATGGTCAGGCAGCGGTCGCGGTTCTTTTCACGGAAGTTGCTGACGCATTTGGTGGCGATATCAAGATACTCTTCCGGCCGGTCGATCTTGCCTTCCATGTTTTCATCAGGAAACAGGTTGGGATTGAATATCGCCTGGCGCATGCCGCAAAGGAAGCCGATGCGTTCCGCCCAGTAGCCGCCCAGGCCGACGCCACAAATCAACGGATGCGCATCGCTGCCCTGCTGGAGCAGTTTGTCGCACTCTTTCAGCAGAAACTGCATGTCGTGTTTCGGATGGCGGGTGCTGTAGCTGATAAGTCTGACGTCCGGGTCAATAAACTGCAGCTGCAGCACCTTTTCATGGTTGCCCGGACTGTTGGAATCAAAACCGTGCAGATAGATGATCATGATTATCCTCAGCGTGGAGTGAGATCCGGGCAGCGGCGATTATCTGCCCGACGCTTTGTGCGCCAGCCAGCGATCCTGCAGGTCACTGAGCTGACGCTGATTTTGCCGCCAGCGCTCGCTGGCCTGCAAACTCTGACGGTCAAAACGTCCCTGATGGTATAACTGCGTGACGCGCGTCGCCTGGATCGGCGTCAAATTATCCAGCACGCTCACCGCGCCAGCACGCTGATTGCACACCAGGATCATATCGCAGCCGGCATTCAGCGACTGCTGAGCCCGTTCCGCATAGCTGCCCATCACCGCCGCGCCCTCCATCGACAGATCGTCTGAGAAGATCACCCCGTTGAAGCCCAGCTCCTGCCGCAGCACCGTTTGCAGCCAGTAAGGCGAACCACTGGCCGGCAGCGGGTCCACTTCAGTATAGATAACATGCGCGGGCATCACCGCATCCAGCAGCTGCTCATCAATCAGCTGCTGGAAGATTGCCATGTCATGCTGGCGCAGCGTGGCCGCATCGCGCGTATCGCGCGGCGTCTCTTTGTGCGAATCCGCGCTGACCGCGCCGTGGCCCGGGAAGTGCTTGCCGGTGGTTTTCATGCCGGCTTCGTGCATGCCGTGGATAAACTGACGCGCCATCTGCAGCGCAATCACCGGATCGGCGTGGAAAGCGCGATCGCCGATGGCCGCGCTGATGTGGCCGATATCCAGCACCGGCGCAAAGCTGATATCGATATCCATGGCGATCATTTCCGCCGCCATTTGCCAGCCGGCCTGCTGCGCCAGCTCGCCGGCGCGCGCCATGTCATGCAGCGCGGCGAAGGATTGCATCGCCGGCAGCTGAGTAAAACCGTCGCGGAAGCGCTGCACGCGTCCGCCTTCCTGATCGACCGCCACCAGCAGCCGGTTGCGCGACGCCGCGCGAATCTGGCGCACCAGCTCCGCCAGCTGCGCAACATCATGGAAGTTGCGGGCGAACAGGATCAGTCCGCCTGTCAGCGGATGTTGCAGAATTTCGCGCTCTTCGGCGTCCAGCTCGTAGCCTTCGACGTCCAGCATCAGCGGTCCGGGCGTTGTCATCGTCATGTTTCGGTTCCTGAATTAAAGATCCTGCCAGCTGGCCTGCGCCAGCCGTTGCAATGTTTGATCGTGGCTCTGCTCGGCGCGCAGCTGATACCAGCTGGCCATCAGCAGCTGCAGCCACGGCTGCCAGCGCCGGCTTTGACGCCGCAGCGCCGTGGCCGACAGCCGCGCCTCGGCGGCATAGTCGGTTATCCAGTAATCGTGTTCAGCGCCATCCACCGCGCCGATAGCGGCCAGCTCCAGCGCCACGTCGCCATCCGCAGCATATTCCCAGTCAATTAAACGCAGGCCATCCGGGGTGGCAATCAGATTGCCAGGGTGGACGTCCATGTGCAGCGGTGCCAGCCGCAGCGGCGACGGTTCGCCGCGCTGCAGCAACTGGTTTAAGCGCCGCTGCCAGCGCCAGTGCCGTTGCTGACAAAGCTGCCAGTAGCGCTGCAGCAACGGTGTCAGCCGTAAGCGATAACCGGTTAGCGGCTGGTGATGCAGGCGCAGCAGCAGCGTCAGCACCGCTGCGCGTTGCGCGCTGAACTGATCCGGCGACAGCACCTCACCGGGCAGCCAGCGCTGCAGCAGCCACGGCGCCTGCCATGCCAGCGGCTGCGGCGCCAGCGCCGTGGCACGCAGCTGACGCAGGATGCGGTATTCGCGCTGGCGATCGACAAACGGGATGGGCTGTGGCGGTGTCCGGCGCGCCAGCAGATCGCCCTGATCGCTGCGTACCTGCACGCTGTTACCGCTCAGTCCTGGCAGCGCGAAAAAATGACCGGCAGCTTGCGCCGTCGGCCATTGTTGCTGAACCAGATGCTGCAGCCGGGGATCAGGGTTGTGCAACGCCGTTGCCCGACCAGATGATTTCGCCGGTCTGCACCAGCATCAGCTGCATTTGCAGCACAGGGGCTTTCACATCGCCCTGCGCGTTGCTGTACAGCACATACTGCGCGTTGACGATGCGCGCCAGGCCAATCGCTTTGCTGCGCGAGTTGAGGCTATCCTCTGGCGACAGGCCGAGCGTTTGCTTCGCCTGATTAAGCTGATCGTTTGAGACCAGGCTGAACTTGCCGTTATTGGCCAGCGCGTTCTCAATCGCTGCCGTGGCTTTTTCCGTTTGCAGCGAGCCGTTGGTGCTGTTTTTGATGCGATCCACCAGCAGCACGCTGCCCGGATTGACGCCCGCCGACTGCACCATATTGGCGACTAACGGCTGGACGCTGGCGTTCCAGTTGATGGTTTTCAGCTTCGGCGGCTGCGGCACAGTTTGCGGCGGCGGCACCGGCTGCGCGGGCGGTTGCTCTGGCTGGGTTGGCGTGGTCGGCTGCGTCGGTTCAACCGGCGCCGGGGTTTGTTGTTTCACCACACAACCGGTGAGCATCAGCGCAAACAGTAGCGCGCCGGAACGTTGTACACTGCGAATCACAGGTTACTCCTCAAAGATAAAGATAGAGACGCACCTTGCTGGCGGTCGGGTTACCCATTTGCGAGGCCACTTCTACGCTGCCGTGCGCCGGTACGGTTTGAGTCTGCGCCGGCTCCTGCGGCTCAATCTCCAGCCCTTTGTCATCGTACCAGTAGAAACGATAGTGCACGGTGACCGGCGTTTCACGCAGATTTTGCAGCACGCTGGCGGCGCGCTGCTGGCCGTCGCGGCTGGTCAGCGCGGGCTCATCGGTGATGATGCCCGCCGACAGTACGGCAGACTCCATCACCAGCGACTGGGAGGTGTTGATCATCGGCTTATCGCTGCTGCAGCCCACCAGGGTCAGCAACAGCAAGCCGCTCAGCCATTGACGCATCACAAGGTCCGCCTGAGGTTAGATGGCCAGCATCGGGCCCAGCGGCTGTCCGCCGACCAGGTGCATATGAATGTGGTAAACCTCCTGCCCACCGTGACGGTTGCAGTTGATGATGAGGCGATAGCCATCCTCGGCGATGCCTTCATCACGGGCAATTTTTGCGGCGGCGGTGACCATGCGGCCCAGCGCCTGCTCATGCGCCGCCTGCACATCGTTGGCAGTCGGAATCAGTACGTTGGGGACAATCAGAATGTGGGTAGGCGCTTTGGGCGCGATATCGCGGAAGGCGGTGACCAGTTCGTCCTGATAAACCACGTCGGCGGGAATTTCGCGACGAATGATTTTACTGAAAATGGTTTCTTCAGCCATGGTGCAGTTCCTTAAGCCTGAGTTCAGTCAGGCAGTATGCGTGAGGAATTCCGTTTCTTTCAACCTCAGGACCACTTTTCTTCATTAAATGGCTGCCTTTGCATCACTTTTTCACGCTGGCGCGTCACTGCGGGCGGTGTCTGGCGGCGGTAAAATAAAAAACCCCTCGGATGAGGGGTTTTGTCGCACCGAAGTTGCAGTGCGGTGAAGCGGCGGCAGAGGAGTAAAGCGTCCCGCGACAGGGATGTCGCGGGACGAGCCCCAGGGATGGTGTTGGCGTCTTTACGATCTGACGCCGCTTCACCGCACCGGCCCGGCCTGCCGTCATGTCACTTACATACTGCGGATATAGTCATCCATCTCGGTTTTCAGGTTATCGGACTTGGTGCCGAAAATCGCCTGCACACCGGAACCCGCCACCACAACACCACGCGCGCCGAGGTTTTTCAGTTCAGCCTGATCCACCTTCGCTACGTCCGCCACGCTGACGCGCAGACGGGTAATACAGGCATCAAGGTTAGTGATGTTCTCTTTGCCACCGAACGCCGTGACCAGCTTGCCCGCCATTTCACTGCCGGTCGCGCTGCTCTGCTCAATCGCCGTATCTTCACGACCCGGGGTTTTCAGATTCAGTTTTGCGATCAGCACGCGGAACACGGTGTAGTACACCAGACCGTAGATGATACCGACAATCGGGAACAGCCAGATTTTGCTGCTGTTGCCGCTCAGCACGATGAAGTCGATCAGACCGTGTGAGAAGCTGGTGCCATCACGCATGCCCAGCAGAATACAGATTGGGAACGCCAGGCCCGCCAGGATGGCATGGATCACGTACAGGATCGGTGCCACGAACATGAAAGAGAACTCGATCGGCTCGGTGATACCGGTCAGGAACGAGGTCAGCGCGGCGGAGATCATGATACCGCCCACTTTGGCGCGGTTTTCAGGTTTAGAAGAATGCCAGATGGCGATAGCCGCAGCCGGCAGACCGTACATCTTGAACAGGAAGCCGCCAGACAGTTTACCGGCAGTCGGGTCACCCGCCATGTAGCGCGGAATGTCACCGTGGAAGACCTGACCAGCCGCGTTGGTGAATTCACCAATCTGCATCTGGAAAGGAACGTTCCAGATGTGATGCAGACCAAACGGCACCAGCGCACGCTCAACCACACCGTAAATACCGAACGCCACCACCGGGTTCTGATAAGCCGCCCACTGGGAGAAGTCCTGAATCGCGGTACCAATAGGTGGCCAGATGAAGGACAGCACCACACCGGTGAAAATCGCGGTCAGACCGGAAATGATCGGCACAAAGCGCTTACCGGCGAAGAAGCCGAGGTATTCCGGCAGCTTGATGCGGTAGAAACGGTTGAACATGTAGGCTGCAATCGAACCGGCAATAATGCCGCCCAGCACCCCGGTATCGGCGAGGTGTTTGGCTTCGATCTCGGCTGCCGGCAGATGCAGCACCAGCGGCGCGACCACAGCCAGGGTTTTCACCATAATGCCGTAGGCGACCACGGCGGCCAGCGCCGACACGCCATCGTTATTGGTAAAGCCCAGTGCCACACCGATCGCAAAGATCAGCGGCATGTTAGCAAACACCGAACCACCCGCTTCGGCCATCACGTGGGAAACCACTTCCGGCAGCCAGCTGAAGTTAGCAGAACCAACACCTAACAAAATACCGGCAATCGGCAGAACCGATACCGGCAACATCAGCGATTTACCTACCTTTTGCAGGTTCGCAAATGCGTTCTTGAACATAGAAGCTCCTGAGTATGAGTGCATTTTTTAGCGCAGTGCGCATGGCAAAGGGGGAGGATCCTTAGCCGGGGTGACGCTGAGCGTCTTTTGATTTATTACGAAGGGTAAAATAAATGACGACACGTTACTTTGACGGCTATCACGTTTCACCAAACACAGCGCTGAAATTTCAGTCATTTCTTACTGACTTGCTGCTATAAACAGCAATAAATCACTGCCTGCGCCGCGAAACACGCAGCGCAGATGAGTGATTTCAGATTAATTACAGAGTTTGAAATAAAGCGCGTTAGCCGCCGAGTCGGCTCATCGGCACCTTAAACAGGCGGGAGAAGTTTTCCGTGGTGGCGGCCGCAAGGGTCTCAAGATCGACGCCCTTCACCACGGCCATATACTCAGCCACGTCGCGGGTGAAGGCAGGCTGGTTTTCTTTGCCGCGATGCGGTACCGGGGCCAGATAGGGTGAATCGGTTTCAACCAGAATGCGCTCCAGCGGTACATAGCGCGCTGCTTCGCGGATCTGTTCAGCGTTGCGGAAGGTCACAATGCCGGAGAAGGAGATGTAGAACCCAAGATCCAGCAGCTGCGCCGCCGTCTCTTTGTCTTCCGTGAAACAGTGCAGCACGCCGCCGCACCGCTCTACCTGCTCTTCACGCAGAATGGCCAGCGTGTCTTCGCGCGCATCGCGGGTGTGCACAATAATCGGCTTATTCAGCGCAATGCCGGTGCGGATGTGCTCACGGAACGAGGCCTGCTGCTGCGCTTTGGTCTCCTGCTGGTAAAAATAATCCAGCCCGGTTTCGCCCAGTGCAATCACCTGCTCTTCCGCCGCCAGACGGCGAAACTCTTCCACGTCATACGGCGTTTCCTGATTGAGCGGATGCACGCCGCAGGCCAGCGCGATGTTGTCGCGATCGCCGACCAGCTGTTTGATTTTGTAGTAATCCGGCAGCGTGGTGGCAATCGCCAGCATGAATTTCACATCCCGCGCCGCCGCTTTGGCAATCACGTCATCCAGATCGCGGTGCTGGGTTTCATAATCAAGGCCATCAAGATGGCAGTGCGAATCAACAATAAACATAGATCTCTCTTTTACCCTTAGCCGACCGTCGCGGGAGACAGCAAACGTCCCCAGGCAAGCAGACAGTCGGTCAGAATCAGTTCACGATTAAGCGCCGCCACGTGTAGCAGCTGCTCGCGACACTGCAGCCACTGCTGCACGCTGGCATTCAGCGCGCTGCTGCTGAACTGCTGCGCCAGCTGCGTCACCACGTCCGGGCGATCGCCATTACTCAGCCAGTTGCTGGCGCCCTGCTGCACTTTCATCGCATCCACCAGCAGCGAAAGCAGCCAGCCGAGGCGAACCGCCACATCGTCGCTGTTGAGCGCCGGCAACAGCTGCAGAATATCGCCGCTCAGTGCGCTGTTCAGGCTGTCGCACAGCGTTTGCCGTGCCTGCCAGCGGTCCGGCTGTAACAAGGCCAGCGCCGCAGCCGGTGCACCGTTGCTCAGACGCAGCGCCGCGCGCAATATCGCTTCCGGCTGCGGCTGCTGTTTCTGCAGCCATTGCAGGCTGTGCGTCTCTTCCGGCGGCGACAGATGCCACGTCATACAGCGGCTGCGCAGCGTGGCCAGCAGTCGCGACGGCTCGCGCACGCTGAGGAAAAACCAGCAGTTAGCGGGCGGCTCTTCCAGCGTTTTCAGGAGCGCGTTGGCGGCGGCTTCGGTCAGTTGCGCCGCATCCGGCAGCCAGACAATTTTCGCGCCGCCCTGCTGGGCAAAATGGTACAGCTTCTCACTGACGTCGCGAACCGCGTCAATGCCGAGCGAGGCTTTCCCCTTTTCTGCTTCCAGCCGATACCAGTCCGGATGGGTGTGTGCCTGCATCAGCTGGCAGCCGTGACACTGACCGCAGCTTTTCAGTCCCTGCGGCTGCTGACACATCAGCCAGCGGCTGACGCCCCACACCAGCGCATCGTCGCCCATGCCCTCAATGGCCTGAATCAGCAGCGCATGATGTGCCTGTCCACTCTGATGGCGAGCAATGATCTGTCGGTATGGCTGGTTCAGCCACGGATACCAGTTCATGCCGCCTGACCCGCCAGCCACTGACGCAGCACGGCTTTAAGTGACGCTGTCACATTATCAATCGGCTGTGTCGCATCGATGGTTTTGATGGTCGGATCGGCAGCGGCCAGCGCCTGATAGCGTTCGCGTGTGCGGGTAAAAAAGTTCAGCGACTCCTGCTCAATGCGATCCAGTTCGCCGCGCGCCCGGGCACGCTGCAGGCCAATCTCTGGCGTGACGTCGAGATAGAGCGTCAGGTCGGGACGAAAATCGCCCAGCACCGCATCGCGCAGCGTGGTCATCAGCTGAGTGTCGAGCCCGCGGCCACCGCCCTGATACGCCTGCGACGAAAGATCGTGACGGTCGCCCACCACCCAGGCACCGCGTGCCAGCGCCGGTTTGATGACGTTTTCTACCAGCTGCACCCGCGCCGCATACAGCATCAGCAGCTCGGCTTTATCACTCACCTGTTCGCCATCAATGCCCTGTTTTACCAGCACGCGCAGCTGTTCGGCCAAAGGCGTGCCGCCCGGCTCACGGGTAAAGACCACGTCTTCAATACCCTGCTCATGCAGGGCCGCGACCACCGCCTCACGCGCGGTGGTTTTGCCGGCGCCTTCCAGCCCTTCGATGACGATAAACTTACTTTTCATTTTTTTCCTTCATCGCCAGCCGGTAAACCTGCACGGCTTTATTATGACTGGCCAGATTGGTGGTAAAGGTGTGACCGCCTTTGCCATCCGCGACGAAATAGAGGTAATTGGTCTTCTCCGGATGGGCCGCCGCTTCCAGCGAGGCGCGCCCCGGCATGGCAATCGGTCCCGGCGGCAGGCCGCTGATGGTATAGGTATTGTACGCGGTCGGGGTCTCAAGATCCTTGCGCGTCAGCGTACCGGTATAGCTGTCGCCCATTCCGTAGATCACCGTGGGATCGGTCTGCAGTTTCATACCGGTGCGCAGGCGATTGATGAATACCGAGGCAACGCGCGCGCGCTCTTCGCTGACGCCGGTCTCTTTTTCGATAATCGACGCCATGGTGACCATCTGCTGCGGCGTTTTATACGGCAGACTGGCCATCCGCCCCTGCCAGATCTCATCCACCAGCTTGTTCATGCGCGTGTGCGCCCGCTCCAGCAGTGCCACATCGCTGGTGTTGGCAGTATACAGATAGGTATCCGGATAGAAACCGCCTTCCAGCTGGCTGACATCAAGCTTAAGCGCGGCCGCAACGCTGGCAAATTCATCATCCGGCAGCGTGTGTTTAAGGTATGGCGCTTTACGCAGCTCAGCCAGCCACTCTTTCAGCCGGGAACCCTCGACAAAGCGCAGCGGAAATTGCGCCTCTTTGCCGCTGGCCAGCAACTGCAGTAGCTGGCGCACCGTCATGTCGGTCTCAAGGCGATACGTCCCGGCTTTGAAGTTAGCCAGATCGGGCTCCAGCTTCAGCAACGGGCCAAACCAGATGCTTTGCAGAATGATGTGCTGGCTCTCCAGCTGCGCTTCCAGCACCACGCGACCGCTGCCGGCCGGCAGGGTATACAGGGTTTCCTGGTGAATGGTTAATGGCGTCGCGGCAAAGCGTTTAATCTGCCAGTAGCTAAATGCGGCAGCCAGGCCAGCGATGACTACGGCGCCGGCAACTATTTTTTTCATTCGGGTCATGATGCTTCCATCGTCTGGCAACTGGCGAGCAGTTGCTGGTACAGCGTACGTGCGGCAAAGGTGACGTCGTCTATTTGCCGCACGGGTAATACTGGCATCAGCGCGTTACAGATTACCACTTCATCGGCGCTTAACACCGCCGTTCGGCTGGCCTCCACCTGCTGGCAGTCGTGACCGGCCTGGGCCAGCTGCGCCAGCAGATAACGACGCATGATGCCATCAACGCCCGCCTGCGCGAGGCGCGGCGTGAAAATGACCTCACCGCTGCGCCAGAATAAATTGGCCGCACAGCATTCCACTACCGTCCCGGCGGTGTCAAGCACCAGCGCTTCGTCAGCGTCGCACGTGTCCAGCTGCTGGCGAATCAGCACCTGCTCCAGCCGGTTGAGATGTTTGATGCCGGCCAGCAGCGGGTTCTGCGCCAGCCGCACCGGGCTGGTCACCAGCCGCGCGCCCTGCTGCTGCAGCGTGGCGTAGTGCTGTGGCCAGGGGGCGAGCGCGATGATACGCGTGGGTTGTGTGCAGCCGGCGCGACTGTAGCCGCGTCCGCCCGCCCCCGGCGTCAGGATCACTTTGAGCACTGCTTCGCGCTGGCCCGCCGCCGCGCGGCGCATCTCTTCCGCCAGTAAGGCGCGGTCCGGCGCGGCCATCAGCAAACGCTGGCAGCCGTCCTGCAGACGCTGCAGATGCGCCTCCAGCAGCTGGATATGGCCCTCTCTGACTGCCGCGGTGGTGAAACAGCCGTCACCAAACTGCACCGCGCGGTCGCGGGCAGAAAGGGTGTCCTGTGCCACTCCGTTAATCCACATGCGCTTCTCCTCTGCCGCTGGCGTCAGCGTTGAATAGCACTGTGGCGCGTAACATTCCACGCCACTGCGTGACAAAATATAAAAAAGGCCCGCATTGCGGGCCTCTGTTCGGCTGGATAGCGCTTATACCTTGCGGAAGATCAGCGAGCCGTTGGTGCCGCCGAATCCAAAGGAGTTACACAGCGTGTACTCCAGTCCGCTGACCTGGCGCGCCGTATGCGGCACAAAGTCCAGATCGCAACCTTCGTCAGGATTGTCGAGGTTGATGGTTGGCGGAACCGCCTGGTCGCGCAGCGCCAGAATCGAATAAATCGCTTCTACCGCGCCTGCCGCACCCAGCAGGTGACCGGTCATCGACTTGGTCGAGCTGACCATCACGCTGTGCGCTGACGCACCAAATACCGACTTCACCGCCTGCGCTTCGGCTTTGTCACCGGCCGGCGTTGAGGTGCCGTGTGCGTTAACGTAGCCAATCTGCGCCGGATCCAGCTGCGCGTCACGCAGCGCGTTGACCATCGCTGCGGCTGCACCTGAACCGTCTTCCGGTGGTGATGTCATGTGGTAAGCGTCGCTGCTCATGCCGAAACCAACGATTTCCGCATAAATCTTCGCACCGCGTTTTTTCGCGTGTTCGTACTCTTCCAGCACCACGATACCGGCACCGTCGCCCAGCACGAAACCGTCACGATCTTTATCCCACGGACGGCTCGCCGCCTGCGGATTATCGTTACGGGTAGAGAGCGCACGCGCCGCGCCGAAACCGCCTACGCCCAGTGGCGTACTGGCTTTCTCAGCACCGCCGGCCAGCATCACATCTGCGTCGTTATACGCGATGATGCGCGCCGCATGACCAATATTGTGCACGCCGGAAGTACAGGCGGTCGCAATCGAGATGCTCGGACCTTTCAGGCCGTACATGATGGTCAGGTGGCCAGCGACCATGTTAACGATGGTTGAAGGCACGAAGAATGGACTGATTTTGCGCGGACCGCCATTGACCAGCGAAGTATGGTTATCTTCGATCAAACCCAGACCGCCGATGCCGGAACCGATAGCCGCACCGATACGTCCGGCATTCTCATCAGTTACGACCAGACCGGAGTCCGCCATAGCCTGAATACCGGCCACAACGCCGTACTGGATGAAGTCATCCATCTTGCGTTGATCTTTGCGCGAGATGTATTCATCGCAATTAAAATCTTTGACCAGACCCGCAAAACGCGTTGCGTAGGCACTGGTATCAAAATGGTCGATCAGGTTAATGCCGCTCTGACCGGCAAGGAGAGCACGCCAGGTAGACTCTACGGTATTGCCGACAGGAGACAACATGCCAAGACCGGTCACAACTACACGACGCTTAGACACGTTCGTCCTCCAGGGAGGGAAATAATGACGCTATGTGGGGCAAACATAAAACTCAGGCGGTCGAATGACCGCCTGAAGATATTCATTAACCTTTATGGTTATTGATATAGTCGATCGCTGCCTGAACGGTAGTGATTTTCTCAGCTTCTTCGTCTGGAATTTCAGTATCAAACTCTTCTTCCAGAGCCATTACCAGCTCAACGGTGTCAAGAGAATCTGCACCCAGGTCTTCAACGAAAGAAGCGCCGTTAACCACTTCGTCTTCTTTAACGCCCAGCTGCTCAGCTACGATTTTCTTAACGCGTTGTTCGATATCGCTCATACTATTTAATTTCCTATCAAAACTCGCTTTCGCGATGGTTTTCGTAGTGTATAAAATGTTGAAAAAGATGCAACAAAATCCCGGCTGGTCGAACCACGATTTTGCGTTATTCTGCGGTGTTTACCGCAGATAATGCAAATGATTTCGTGATTATCAGACCATGTACATGCCGCCATTGACGTGCAGCGTCTCACCCGTGATGTAGGCGGCTTCGTCAGAGGCTAAGAATGCAACAGCATTGGCAATCTCCTGCGGGTCGCCTAAACGACCTGCCGGCACTTCTGCCAGAATGCCCGAGCGCTGATCTTCGTTCAGTGCACGCGTCATGTCCGTCTCAATAAAGCCCGGAGCCACGACGTTTACGGTAATGCCACGTGACGCAACTTCTCGCGCCAGTGATTTGCTAAAGCCAATCAAACCTGCTTTTGCTGCCGCATAGTTTGCCTGACCCGCGTTACCCATGGTTCCAACTACCGAACCGATGGTAATGATACGGCCCACGCGCTTTTTCATCATGGCACGCATGACCGCCTTCGACAGGCGGAACACCGATGTCAGGTTGGTATCGAGGATATCCGCCCACTCATCGTCTTTCATGCGCATCAGCAGATTGTCACGCGTAATGCCTGCATTATTGACCAAAATGTCAACTTCGCCAAATTCGGCGCGAACTTTCTCGAGCACGCTCTCAATAGAGGCCGCATCGGTCACGTTCAGCAGCAGACCTTTGCCCTTGTCGCCGAGGTAAGCACTGATGGCTTCCGCGCCGCTTTCGCTGGTGGCAGTACCCACCACTTTTGCACCGCGTGCCGCCAGCGTTTCCGCGATGGCACGTCCGATACCGCGGCTGGCGCCGGTCACCAGCGCTACTTTACCTTCAAAGCTCATGATTTTCCTCTTATTCCTGGCCAAGCGCCGCAGCCAGTGACGACGGATCGTTCACCGCTGCAGCCGTCAGGCTGTCCACAATTCGTTTGGTCAGGCCGGTCAGCACTTTACCCGGACCGATTTCCAGCAGTTCAGTCACGCCCTGTGCAGCAATAAACTCAACCGCCTCAGTCCAGCGCACCGGGCTGTACAGCTGACGCACCAGTGCGCTGCGAATCGCCGCGGCGTCGCTTTCGCACTTAACGTCAACGTTATTGACCACCGGTACCGACGGCGCATTAAAGGTCACGCTTTCCAGCGCCACCGCCAGCTTATCCGCCGCAGGTTTCATCAGCGCGCAGTGTGACGGCACGCTGACCGGCAGCGGCAGCGCGCGTTTGGCACCGGCCGCCTTACAGGCGGCACCGGCACGTTCAACCGCTTCTTTATTGCCGGCGATAACCACCTGACCCGGCGAGTTGAAGTTGACCGGCGAAACCACCTGGCCCTGCGCGCTCTCTTCACAAGCTTTGCGAATTGCCGCGTCGTCGAGACCGATAATCGCCTGCATGGCGCCCGTACCTTCCGGCACCGCTTCCTGCATCAGTTTGCCGCGCAGTTCAACCAGCTTAATGGCGTCAGCAAAATTCAGCACGCCCGCACACACCAGCGCAGAGTATTCACCGAGGCTGTGTCCGGCCATCAGCGCGGGTTGTGCGCCATTTTTGCTCTGCCAGACGCGATAAATCGCGACCGAGGCTGCCAGCAGCGCCGGCTGGGTCTGCCAGGTTTTATTCAGCTCTTCAGCCGGACCCTGCTGGACCAGCTGCCATAAGTCGTAACCCAGCGCGTCAGAAGCTTCACGGAAAGTGGCTTCAACCTGTGGATTTTCCGCTGCCAGATCGGCCAGCATGCCGACGGTCTGCGATCCCTGTCCCGGGAAAACAAAAGCAATTTGCGTCATCTTGCGTTCCTGTCAATCAAAAGCGAACCAGCGCCGAGCCCCAGGTGAAACCGCCACCAAAGGCCTCGAGCAAAATCAGGTGTCCGGGCTTGATGCGGCCATCACGTACCGCTTCGTCCAGCGCGCTTGGCACCGACGCTGCCGAGGTGTTGCCGTGTCGATCCAGCGTCACCACCACTTTATCCATGCCCATGCCGAGCTTTTTGGCGGTGGCGCTGATGATGCGCAGGTTGGCCTGATGCGGCACCAGCCAGTCAAGCTGTTCACGATCGAGATTATTCGCCTGTAGCGTTTCATCGACGATATGCGCCAGCTCAGTGACCGCGACCTTAAACACTTCGTTGCCGGCCATGGTGAGGTAAGCCGGCTCATCCTGATGCGCGCGATCCTGGTACGGCAGCGTCAGCAGCTTACCGTAGCGGCCATCGGCATGCAGATGCGTGGAGAGGATGCCCGCTTCTTCGCTTGCGCCGAGCACCACGGCACCCGCGCCATCACCAAACAGGATGATGGTGCCGCGATCGTCAGGATCGAGGGTGCGAGCCAGCACATCCGCGCCGATCACCAGCGCGTGCTTCACCGCACCGTTTTTGATGTATTGATCGGCCACGCTCAGCGCATAGGTAAAGCCGGCACAGGCGGCGGCGAGATCGAAGGCGGCGCAGTCGTTGATTTCCAGCATCTGCTGGATCATGCACGCTGAGCTCGGGAAGGCATGGCTGGAAGAGGTGGTTGCCACGATGATCAGGCCAACGTCGCTGGCAGCTACGCCCGCCATTTCCAGCGCACGCTGGGCAGCGGTGAAGCCCATGCTGGCCACCGTTTCATCCGGTGCCGCAATGCGACGTTCACGAATACCGGTCCGGGTGACAATCCACTCGTCCGAAGTCTCCACCATTTTTTCCAGGTCCGCATTGCTGCGAACCTGCTCAGGCAAATAGCTGCCCGTACCGATAATTTTGGTAAACATCTACGCTTTGTCACTCCTGGCTAATACAGCGTCAAGGCGCGCGGCAATTCTCTCGGGAACTTGCTTGCGCACCGCCTGCTCTGCCTGTTCTATCGCCACGGCAAACGCGCGTTGATTCGCCGCGCCGTGGCTCTTGATCACTGTCCCGCGCAATCCTAACAGACAAGCGCCATTGTACTGGTCGGGGTTGAGATGACCGAAAAGTTTAGCCAGACGCTTTTGGATCCAGCGTCCCAGCCATTTCAGCCACCAGGCCCGTTTTTTTCCTTCACCTGACGATTTGAGCAGAGAAAGAAACATTCTTACCACGCCTTCCATGGTCTTCAACGTGACATTACCCACGAAGCCATCACAGACCAGCACATCCGTCTTGCCGGTGAGGAGATCGTTCCCCTCAAGGTAACCAATATAGTTGATCTGCGGCGAGGCCCGCAGCACCGCCGATGCGGCGCGAATCGTCTCCAGCCCCTTCGTCTCTTCCTGACCGATGTTGAGCAGCGCGACGCGCGGCTGGCTGATTTCCAGCACTTCTTCCGCCATCACCGCACCCATCACGGCAAACTGCACCAGCATTTCACTGTCGGAATCGACGTTAGCGCCCAGATCCAGCACCACCGTCTTGCCGTGCTGCTGATGCGGCAGCACGGTCATCAACGCCGGACGCTCAATGCCATCCAGCGGCTTCAGTAATAATTTTGCCAGGCCCATCAGCGCACCGGTATTGCCGGCACTGACGCACGCCTGCGCTTTCCCCTCTTTCACCAGCTCTAACGCCACGCGCATGGAGCTGCCGCGGCTGTTACGAATCGCCTGCGAGGGTTTGGCATCACTTGCAATAACCGATTCGGCAGGGATTACCTGCACACGCCCCAGTAACGAGGAATCCGCTTTGGCAAGAAATGACGAGATGATGTCGGGATCGCCGACCAGAAGAAGAACCAGCTGCGAATGAGAGGCCAGTGCCTGCAAGGCTGCAGGCACTGTCACGCAGGGACCGAAGTCCCCGCCCATGGCATCAACTGCCAGGGTCAAACGTGTCAAGGTATCGCCTTGCGTAACCGCAAAGAATTACTTGGTGATAACCTTGCGACCGCGGTAGTAACCATCCGCAGTGATATGGTGACGCAGATGAGTTTCACCAGAAACTTTATCTACTGACAGAGTGGTAGTGGTCAGCGCATCGTGCGAACGACGCATACCACGCTTAGAACGGGTTGGTTTATTCTGTTGTACGGCCATGGACCTTACTCCTATTACTTACGCTTTAAACTGGCTAATACGGCAAATGGGTTTGGTTTTTCCGCCTCTTCAGGCAGCTGGCCAAAGACCATGTCCGCGTCGGACACTTCACAGTGTTCAGAATCATGCACCGGAACGACCGGCAGCGCGAGGATGAGTTCATCTTCGATCACCGCCAGCAGGTCGATTTCACCGAAATCGTTGACATCGACCGGCTCGTAGGCTTCCGGCAGTGCCTCGGCCTGCTCATCAGAAGAGACAGGACTGAAGCAATAGCTTACGTGCACAGCATGCGGGAACGGTTGGTTGCAGCGTTGACATAACAACGTTACCTGCACATCGGCTGTTCCTTGCAGAACCGCGAGGCGCTGGTTGTCAACCGCAAACGACATGGCACATTCCACATCACTGTCCACACTCACGACCGTTTCGGCCAGGCGCGCCACCAATTCAGGTGCGTAAACACCGTGATAATCCAGGCGTTTTTGCGCGGCGCGGACCGGATCGAGCGTCAGGGGTAATTTTACCTTTTGCATAGGGCGCGCATATTAACTTTGTAACGTCATAGAGTCAAAGAAAAAGGCCGGTTTACAGCATCTTTCACCCGTTAGTCGCATCCAGTGCGGCGCATAGTTTAAAATGCCTGTCATCTTTACGCTATCACTTCTGCAAAAAAATGATGACACCGCTGGTTTTAGCCTCAACCTCTCCGTTCCGTCAGGCGCTGCTGCGCAAGCTCGGCCTGCCGTTTATCACTGCCGCCCCTGAAAGCGATGAAACGCCGCTGCCGGGAGAAGCCGCGCCGCAGCTGGTGCAGCGTCTGGCCATTGCCAAAGCGCAGGCGCTGGCCGCGCGCTATCCTGCGCACTGGATCATTGGGTCCGATCAGGTCTGTGTACTGGACGGCCGCATCGCCGGCAAGCCGCATACCGCAGAGAACGCCTGCCAGCAGCTGGCGCTGGCGAGCGGTAAAGCCATCACCTTTTATACCGGTCTGGCACTGATTCACCCTGCCAGCGCGCAGCAGCATGTGCTGTGTGAACCCTTTACCGTGCATTTTCGGCAACTGAGCGCGGCAGAGATTGCGCGCTACGTCGAGCTGGAGCAGCCGCTGCAGTGCGCCGGCAGTTTCAAAAGTGAGGGACTGGGGATTTGTCTGTTCGAACGGCTGGAGGGGCGCGATCCCAATAGCCTGATTGGCTTACCGCTGATCGCGCTGAATGGCCTGCTAAGGCAGGCGGGCATCAACCCGCTGAGCTGATGCCACGCTGTCAGGCTTTTTTCTGCTGGCGCAGCTGGGACAGGCAGTGCTTCAGTGCCTTATCCAGCGGCGCTTCCATACGCAGGCTTTCGCCGGTGTTGGGATGGGTAAACGTCAGTGCGGCAGCATGCAGGAACAGCCGCGCCAGACCGGTTGGTGCCAGCTGGCGATCGAATTCGCGATCGCCATAGCGATCGTCAAAGGCAATCGGGTGCCCGCCATGCAGGGTATGCACGCGAATCTGATGCGTACGTCCGGTCACCGGACTGGCTTTAACTAATGTCGCCAGGCCAAAACGTTCTTCAACTTTGAAGCGCGTTTCTGACGGCTTGCCCTCGGCGCTGACCCGCACCACGCGCTCGCCGCTTTGCAGAATGTTTTTCAGCAGCGGCGCCTGCACCACTTTCAGGTGCGATGGCCAGTCGCCGCGCACCAGCGCCAGATAATCCTTCTGCATGCCCTTCTCACGCAGCTGCTCGTGCAGTGAACGCAGCGCCGAGCGCTTCTTCGCCACCAGCAAAATGCCGGACGTGTCACGATCGAGACGGTGCACCAGTTCAAGGAAACGCGCCTCCGGGCGCAGCGCGCGCAGCCCTTCAATCACGCCGAAGCTCAGCCCGCTGCCGCCGTGCACCGCGGTGCCGGACGGTTTGTTCAGCACCAGCAGATAATCGTCTTCATACAGAATGCACGACTCCAGCGCCGCCACTTTATCCAGTTTGGGCGACACTGCCTGCTCTTCACGCTCGGCCACGCGCACCGGCGGCACGCGCACTTCGTCGCCGTCTTCCAGCTTATATTCAGGTTTTACGCGCTTCTTATTCACCCGCACCTCGCCTTTACGCAGAATGCGGTAAATCATGCTTTTCGGCACTCCTTTCAGCTGGGTGCGCAAAAAGTTATCAATGCGTTGACCGGCATTTTCAGCCGTGATGGCGACAAACTGTACGCCGGGATTCTCTGTTTTCATGGCGGCGATTCTAAATAGTGTCCCCGGATAGCGCCACCCCTTTTTCTGTGCTTAACTCTGACTTTATCGCCGCGTTACGCGGCCAGAATGCTGGCTTTTTCAACGATGCGATGATTACTCCTGCAAATGAACAGGTTAAGGATGAACAAACTTCACAGCTCGGTAAAAGTCGCCTTGCTATAAGTTGCTAAGCAATGGAATAATGCAGAGGTTTCTGTCCTGGAAAGAGTCAGGCAGGAAAAAGAGCGAAATTAAGGTATTTTGCCGGATGAAACGGACACGCAGCAATGGCGTAAGACGTGATGTTTAATCAGGCACTTAGCGGGCTGCGGGTTGCGGCCTGGACGACAGACTGGGATGTGTGGATTTTTGAATACTCTGTAGCACTTCCACCTTCAGGCGCTGGTTTTCCTTATGAAAAACAGGCCACCGACAAGATTTGCGCCCCTTTAGCCGCCGACAACCGTGAGGTTGACGTCAGTGCATGCAGACACGGGGCCATCGGTTGATTCTCGTCCAGGGTAACGATGCCCGCAGCTTTATCACTCATGTGAGAATAACGAGTAAGTCACGATGAAAAGAATGTTAATCAACGCAACTCAGCAGGAGGAGTTGCGCGTTGCCCTTGTTGACGGACAACGTCTGTACGATCTGGATATCGAAAGCCCCGGACACGAGCAGAAAAAAGCCAACATCTACAAAGGTAAAATCACCCGTATTGAACCCAGCCTCGAAGCTGCGTTTGTTGATTACGGTGCCGAGCGTCACGGTTTCCTCCCTCTGAAAGAAATTTCCCGCGAATACTTCCCTGCTAATTACAACGCGCATGGCCGTCCGAACATCAAAGATGTGCTGCGTGAAGGCCAGGAAGTGATCGTACAAATCGATAAAGAGGAGCGCGGTAATAAAGGGGCAGCACTGACCACCTTTATTTCGCTGGCCGGTAGCTATCTGGTGCTGATGCCCAACAACCCGCGCGCTGGCGGCATTTCCCGCCGTATCGAAGGTGATGACCGTACCGAGCTGAAAGAGGCGCTGTCAGCGCTGGAGCTGCCGGACGGCATGGGCCTGATCGTGCGTACCGCTGGCGTCGGCAAATCTGCCGAATCGCTGCAGTGGGACCTCAGCTTCCGTCTGAAGCACTGGGAAGCCATCAAAAAAGCCGCAGACAGCCGCCCGGCACCGTTCCTGATTCATCAGGAAAGTAACGTGATTGTGCGCGCCTTCCGCGACTACCTGCGTCAGGATATCGGTGAAATCCTTATCGATAACCCGAAAGTGCTGGAGCTGGCGCGTCAGCACATCGCCGCGCTCGGTCGTCCGGACTTCAGCAGCAAAATCAAACTGTACACCGGTGAAATTCCGCTGTTCAGCCACTACCAGATCGAATCGCAGATTGAATCGGCGTTCCAGCGCGAAGTGCGTCTGCCGTCCGGCGGTTCTATCGTTATCGACAGCACCGAAGCGCTGACCGCCATCGATATCAACTCCGCCCGCGCTACACGCGGTGGTGATATCGAAGAGACCGCCTTCAACACCAACCTGGAAGCCGCCGACGAGATTGCCCGTCAGCTACGTCTGCGCGACCTCGGTGGTCTGATTGTTATCGACTTCATCGATATGACGCCGGTGCGCCATCAGCGCGCCGTGGAAAACCGTCTGCGTGAAGCGGTACGTCAGGATCGGGCGCGTATCCAGATCAGCCACATTTCACGCTTTGGTCTGCTGGAGATGTCGCGTCAGCGCCTCAGCCCGTCACTGGGTGAGTCCAGCCATCACGTCTGCCCGCGCTGTAGCGGTACCGGCACCATTCGTGATAACGAATCGCTGTCGCTGTCGATCCTGCGTCTGATTGAAGAAGAAGCGCTGAAAGACAACACCAAAGAAGTGCACGCCATTGTGCCGGTTCAGGTGGCCTCTTACCTGCTGAACGAAAAACGTGAAGCGGTCAGTGCGATTGAGAAACGTCAGGGCGGCGTGCGTGCCATCATCGTGCCAAACGATCAGATGGAAACGCCGCACTACTCGGTGCTGCGCGTGCGCAAAGGTGAAGAGACGCAAACCCTCTCCTATCACCTGCCGAAACTGCATGAAGCTGAGATGGCGCTGCCTTCGGAAGAAGAGCACGCTGAGCGTCGTCGTCCGGAGCAGCCTGCACTGGCCGCCTTCGTGATGCCGGATGCACCACCGGCTCCGGTTGAAGTGAGCGAAGAGAGCCAGCCGGCAGCGGTTGACGTCAAAGCCAAACCGGCGGTCGCAGCACCCGCGACCGTCAGCACCGGTTTTGTTGCGCGCCTGCTTGGTGGCCTGAAAAAACTGTTTGCTGGTGATGCTCCCGCCGCAGCCCCTGCTGAAGAGAAGACCGAAGCGAAAACCGCGGAAGGTGACAGCACCCAGCAGCGTGGTGAGCGTCGTAACAATCGCCGCAACAACAACAATCGCCGCGAGCGCACACCGCGTAACAGTGAGCATGCACAGAGCCGTGAAGGTCGTGAGCCACGTGAAGCGCGCGAGCCACGTGAACCCCGTGAGCCTCGTGAAGCCCGCGAGCCACGCGATCAGGATAACCGCCGTAACAAGCGTCAGAATGACGCGCGCGGCGAACGTCCGGCGCTGACTGAAGAGCAACTGCAGCAGCGTGATGAGCAGCAGCAACAGCGTCGCGAACAGCGTGCTGAGCGCCAGCGTCGTCGTCAGGAAGAAAAGCGTGCGCAGCAGGAACCGCAGGTTGCTGAGCAGGTGCCTGTTGTTGATAGCGTTGATGACAGCGTTGCGCAGGAAGACGAACGCGTTCAGGTTATGCCGCGTCGCAAACAGCGCCAGCTCAGTCAGCGCGTGCGCGTAGGTGACAACGCTGAGGCGATCCCTGCTGAGCTGCCTGCCGCCGCCGTTACTGAAGCGGTGCAGGAAAACAGCCAGCGCGCCCAGCTGAAAGAGCAAGCCGAAACCGCTCAGGATGAGCAGGATGACAGCGAGAACCGTGACGGGGCCAACATGCCGCGCCGTTCACGTCGCTCACCGCGTCATCTGCGCGTCAGCGGTCAGCGTCGTCGTCGCTATCGTGACGAGCGCTACCCTACGCAGTCTGCGATGCCGCTGGAAACAGCAGCTGCCTCACCAGAGATGGCGTCAGGCAAAGTGTGGATCACCTATCCGGTCACACAGACTCATGAGCACTTCACCTCTAACCAGGCGCTGAACGAAATGCCAGACTATGGCTATCAGGATGCCGCCCCGGCGGAAGAACTGCCTGTAGCTGTCGAAGCCGCTGCCGTGGCACAGCCAGAAACGCCAGCGCCAGAAGTGGTGCATCAGGCTGAACCGCAGGCGCACACTGAGGTGCCGGTGGTGAATACTGATGACCTGACGCCAGTGGCGGCACCGGTTGATCACCAGCCAGCAGTGATTTCCGCAGCCGATGAAGCAGTTGCACAGGAAACCGCAGCAGAAGCGCAACCGGCTGTTACGCCTGCCGATGAGACGCAGCCAGTGGTTACCGAAGTGGTTACCGAAGCGGTTAGCGCAGCGGAACAGGCTCCGATCGAGGTGTCACCCGCGGTTGAAGCGCAGGTAGAAGAAGTGCTGTCCGCGCCGGTAGCGGCCGAAGCACCAGTCGCGCCGGTCACCGAACCGCACGCACCGGTTGCCGCCCGTGATACCGGGGTCAGCCATGCTGAGACCCGCTTTAAGCATCACGCTACGGCGCCGATGACCAAAGCACCGGCACCGGCATGGGAACCTGAGCCCGTGCGCCACAGTGACTGGGTCCGTCCGGCCTTCAACTTCGAAGGACGCGGTTCAGCCGGTGGTCACAGTGCCACGCATCAGGCTACCGCACCGGCTACCCGTCCGGAAAGCGCGTAAGTCTCTGCTGTAGAACATTACCGTATCCAAACCCCGGCTGGTCCGGGGTTTTTTATTGCCCGCATTCTCCCCTCCCACCTGACTGAACACTCTGAATAAAAGCCAAAAAAAATCCCACGGCCCTCGCAGGCAGTGGGAAAAACTAAGCGTACCCGGTTTAAGTACGCTCAAACAGTCAGGTTTATTTATTCATCTGGAACAGCGACATCTTCGACATATCGCTAAAGGTGGTGTACGACGCCTGCAGCAGCTGCTGCTGCATGGTGTAGGTAGAAATGGCTTCGGTGTAATCGACGTTCACCAGCGTGCTCATCTGATCTTTCAGCGTCACCTTGCGGTCGTCACCTTTTGCATCCAGCGTATCCAGTTCGTCCAGCTGGGTACCAATCTCAGAACGCACCGCCAGCACGTTGTTCAGCGAGTTGCTGAAGCCACGGTTGGCCTTGTCCATCGCCGCGCTGAAGGTCTGTTTAGTGGCATCGTCAGCGTCATTCTGCGGCACTTTCAGCGCCGCAATGGCGTCATCCAGCATATCGAACAGGTTAGTCTGGCTGGCGCTGCCATCCGGCTCCGGCTTGGCGTTGCTGGTCAGCTGGTCAAAAATTGAATTACCGGTATGGCCCACCGTCATGGTGCGTTCGCTGTCGACTTTCTGGGTGATCGCGTCGCTGCCACCGCTATAGATGATTTTACCGCTGGCATCTTCGGTGAACGGCGGCTTGTCGGACTCATAGCCGGCAAACAGGTAGCGGCCGTTCCCGTCTTTGCTGTTGGCCAGGTTGAGCAGCTGCGAGCGAATGCCCTCCAGCTGGGTAGCATAAGACGCACGGTCATCGTCACTCAGCGAGCCGTTACCGGCGCTGATCAGCGTGGATTGCGCCGACTGAATCGCCGTCGTGACATCACTCAGCGTGCTCTCTTCCAGCGACAGTCCCTGATTTGCGAACGAACGCGCCAGCGCAAACTGGCTGTCGCGCGCCTGCGTCTGCGACAGCACCACAGCGCGCGAAGCGGCGATCGGATCGTCAGACGGATTGGTCACGCGGCGACCGGTTGACAGTTGTTCACCCGCTTTCAGCCAGGAGGATTGCGCGTCAGTGACGCCGCGCACCTGCTGGTCGAAAATCATATTGGTACTGAGTCTCATCGGTCAGGCCTCCCGTATTAACCGCGAATGCTCATCAGAGCATCGAAAATGGTATTGGCGGTTTGCAGTACCTGCGCGTTCGCCATGTAAAATTGCTGATATTTGCTCAGGTTGGCGTACTCTTCGTCGAGGTTTACGCCAGAAACCGACTGCTGACGTTCGGTCAGCTGCGTCACCACGCCCTTCTGGGTGGTAGCGGCGGTTTCGAGGTTTTTGGTTTTGTTGCCGACGGTGCTCACCAGGCTGGCATAACCCTGCGCCAGCGTGGCGTTACCGTTAATCAGTTTGGCATCCTGCAGGTCCAGCAGCTTTTGCGCGTTACGGTTATCGCTGGCGCCACCCGCAGCCGAAGCTGCCGCGATCTGCGATTCACTGGTGATAGCCACTGACATGCCGCTAATCACATCCTGCACCGGTTTGACCAGGAAGCTGTCTTTGGCGTTAGCCGTTCCATTTACCGTTAATGACAGTCCGTCAAAGCTCATGGTGGTATTGCCGGCACCGTCGCTGCCCATGGTCGGCGTCACTTTCACGTTGTCGGAAAGACGCGTCACCGACCAGTTGCTGCCGTCATAGCTGACGCTGTAGTTAGAGGCTTTCATCGCCCCGGTGTCGGTCCAGCTGGCACTGACGGTGGCGGCTGAGGTGTTTTTGCTGTTGGTCACCACTGTCGGGCTACCAATATTGAAGAAGTTGATGCCGGTGTTGCCTTTGCTGTCATAGCCCTGGCTGTGCACCTGGTTGAAGCTGGTGGTGAATGCCGCTGCCAGCTGCCCGAGCTGGTTCTGCGCGTTATCCAGATCCTGGGTACGGAACGCCAGCAGGCCCCCGAGCGAACCGGTGGTCAGCGTTTTTTCCGGGATCTCAACGTTACCGGCCTGCTTATCGACATAGCCCACGGTAATGCGCGACGCATCGCTGCTGGAAGGCATGGCGATCAGCGAGGTGGTTTTGCTGCCGTTGACCAGCGTGGTGTTGCCCATCGAGACGATGTAGTTACCGTCCTGCTGCGAAACGTTTACGCCGACCAGGCCATTCAGGTTATTGACCAGCTGATCGCGCTGATCGAGCAGGTCGTTAGGCGCAGAGCCGCCGCCGGTGGTCAGCTTGGCGATCTGCGTGTTGAGATCGGCAATCTGGCTGGAGTAGGTGTTGATCTGCTCGACGCTGGCTTTGATGTCCGTATTGACGCTGTTTTGCATGCTGGTCAGATACTGTGCGGTAGTCTGGAACTGGTTTACCAGTCCCTGCGCATAGCTCAGCATAGACTGACGCGCAGAAGGATCGTCCGCGTTACTCACCACGTTCTGCACGTTAGTGAAAAAGCTCTGAATCGAGTCAGACAGGCTGGTGGTCGACGTCGACAGCAGATCATCAATATTCGAAATCTGGTTGTACTGTGAATTGACCGCGCTGTAGTTGGCGCTGTTACCGCGCAACTGGGCGGTAATAAACTCATCGTATTCACGCTGCACGCCGGTCACGTTGACGCCGTTGCCATAATAGTTGCTGCCCTGCAGCGTACTGTTGGCCTGCGACAGCAAAATCGTCTGGCGCGAATAACCGGCCACGGTGTAATTACTGATGTTGTTACTGGTGGTGCTTAATGCGGCCTGTGCGGCGCTCAGCCCGCTCATCGCGGAGTTAATTATGCTGGACATCTCGGTTCCTTTTTCCCGTTAACCGGGCTGGCAGTCATCAGTGCGATTGCGCGGGCCACAACGCCCGCGGCATGTGAAGGTTATCGGCGTGCTTAAGCGAAACTTGAGCAGAAAAATCAGAACAGGTCGGTGAAATCCTGGCTGTAAGCCTTAACCACTTTTTCGCCCATGTTTTTGAATTGCTGGATCATTCCTACCAGTTTCTGCGCATATTTCGGGTCAGTCGCGTAGCCGGCCGCCTGCAGCGCGCGCGCACCCTGCTCGGCGCTCGGTGCGTTCGCCACCGCCGCATAACGTGGATTACTGGAAATCAACCGGACGTAGTCGCTGAGCGCTTCGAAATAGGAGCCATAAACGCGGAAGGTGGCGCGCACTTTCTTCGCTTCACCGCCCTCGTATTCCGTGGTCATGATGTCGGTGGTTTCGCCCTTCCAGTCGCCGCTGGCTTTGATCCCGAACACGTTGTAGCTCGGCTTGCCGTCGCGCGTCAGGATCTGCCGCTGGCCCCAGCCGGACTCCAGTGCCGCCTGCGCCAGAATCAGATGGTGAGGAATGCCGCTCTGCTGGCTGGCCACTTTCGCCGGCTGCGCCAGCTGGGCGATAAACTCATTGCTGTCACCCGGCAGGCTGGCCGGCGAGACCGGCAGACGCGGCACCGCTTTGCGCACCATCTGCTCCAGCTGCGTGGGCGCCATGCTGCTATAGATGAAGCTGTTATCCAGTTTCATCGGCACGGTACCGGCGCTTTCGTCCGGTGCCTGCGCCGGCTGCATCTGTTTGACAATGGTGTCGGCCAGACCCAGTCCGCGCTTGCCGATTTCCTGTGCAATCTGCTGATCGTAAAGCGAGGTGTAAAGCCGCGTCTGATCGTTGCTCAGCATGCCATCCTGCGGCAGCGCTTCACGCATGCTCTTCAGCATCATCTGCACGAACATCCCTTCGACCTGCTTCGCCACCTGCAGCGCTTTGCCTTTCGGATCCACGGCAGCCTGGCGTTTCAGTTCGTTCAGCGAGCGGCTGTCATACGCCGCGTTCATCAGCGATTGCGTATCGGTCATCAGATAATTTCCAGCTTCGCGCGCAGGCAGCCCGCGCTCTCCATCGATTGCAGAATCGACATCAGCTCAATCGGTGTCGCACCCAGCGCATTCAGCGCCCGCACTACGTTGTTCAGGTTGGCACTGGCGTTAACCCGCTGCAGCGCGCCACCGCTCTGACGCAGATCGATCTGCGTTTGCGTGGTGGCAACCGTCTGACCACCGGCAAACGGCGTATCCGGCTGGCTGACGTTCTGCTGCTGATTAACCGTGACCGACAGGTTGCCCTGCGCCACCGCACAGGTGTTGAGCGTCACTTCGCGATTCATCACCACTGAACCGGTGCGCGAGTTAATGATCACTTTGGCGTCTTCCAGCGGTACCGACACGTCGATGTTCTGGATCTCCGCCAGCAGACGTACCTGCGAGCTGTTGTTTGGCGACACGCGAATTTGCACGGTACGGGCGTCCAGCGGCAGCGCTGACCCTACGCCACGGCTGTTGATGGCATCGGCGATGCGCTGCGCCATAGTGAAATCTTCGTTGTTAAGCTGCAGGTTGATGGTGTTCTGGCTGCCGAAGTTGCTCTGCAGCTCACGTTCCACGGTGGCGCCACCGGTAATGCGGCCGCCGTTGAGCTGGTTAACCTGCACGCTGCTGCCGCCGGCCGAGGCTCCCGCCCCGCCGACCAGAATGTTACCCTGCGCCAGCGCGTAAACCTGGTTATCGACGCCCTTCAGCGGCGTCATCAGCAGCGTACCGCCGCGCAAGCTTTTGGCGTTACCCAGAGAGGACACCACCACGTCAACCGTCTGTCCCTGACGGGCAAACGACGGCAGTTTGGCGGTGACCATCACCGCCGCCACGTTTTTCAGCTGCATGTTGGTGCCGGCAGGCACGGTGATGCCCAGCTGCGACAGCATGTTACTCACCGTTTGCGTGGTGAACGGCGTCTGGGTGGTCTGGTCACCGGTGCCGTCAAGGCCAACCACCAGACCGTAACCAATCAGCTGGTTATCGCGTACGCCCTGCACGCTGGTGAGATCGCGGATGCGGTCGGCCTGCGCCATCAGGCTGCTGATGCCGAGCAACAGGCCCAGGCCCAAACGCAGCAGTGTAGTGTTTTTCATCATGACCTCTTACATCGGCGAGACGTTCAGGAAGAAGCGCTGGAACCAACCCATGGTCTGCGCCTCATTGATATAACCGTTACCGACGTACTCAATACGTGCATCGGCGACCTGCGTTGACAGCACCGCGTTGCTGGCGCTGATGGTGCGCGGGTTCACTACGCCAGAGAAGCGAATAAATTCGGTGCCCTGGTTGATTTCAATCTGTTTCTCGCCGACCACGCGCAGGTTGCCGTTCGACAGCACCTGGTTAACGGTGACGGTGATGGTGCCGGTAAAGGTATTGTTGGCGGTTGCGCCACCTTTGCCAGCGAAATCGTTTTTGCCGTTGGCATCGAGCGCGGCTTTTTCGCCGCCGGCGCCCACCAGTCCGGCCAGGCCGGTTGGGATGGCGCTCAGGCCAAAGCTGTTACTGCCGTCGCGGCTGGCATTGGCTGAAGAGCTTTTGCTGGCGCTGACGTTTTCCTGCAGCGTAATGGTCAGGGTGTCACCAATGTTACGTGGACGACGATCCTCAAACAGCGGCTGATAGCCGTAGTTGAGCGGCGCCACGCCCTGAAAAATGGAACCGTTCACCACCGGCGGTGCGGATGGCGTCGGCTCAGCCGTCGTCGCACCCTGTACCAGTGGCGTGCGCGGCACCAGCGCACAACCGTTAAGGGTCAGTAGCAGCGTGGCTACTAACCAATGCCCAGGCTTGAGAATCACTTGCTTCGCCACGGAGTTCTGACCTTTTTCATGTTCTTAATCGGGCCAGACGCGCTGGCCCAACGATCCCGGCATTACAGCTGGGTTAACTTCTGCAGCATCTGATCGGAGGTGCTGATCGCTTTGCTGTTGATCTCATAAGCGCGCTGCGTCTGGATCATGGTCACCAGCTCTTCCGCCACGTTGACGTTGGAGGTTTCCACGTAACCCTGATACAGCAGACCGGCCCCGTTCTGGCCCGGCGTGCTTTCGGTCGGCGCACCTGAGGCCTGGGTTTCCTGATAGAGGTTTTCCCCGACGCTATCCAGTCCGGCATCGTTCATGAAGGTGCTGAGCGTCAGCTGGCCAACCTGCGCCGGCTGCGTCTGCCCCTGCTGTGTCACCGTCACTACGCCGTCACGCGCAATGGTGATGCTGGTGGCATTCGCCGGAATAGTGATGCCTGGCTGCACCGGAAAACCGGCGTTGGTCACCAGCTGGCCGTTCTGGTCCACCTGGAACGAGCCGTCGCGGGTATACGCAGAGGTGCCGTCCGGCATCTGCACCTGGAAATAGCCCTGACCGTTGATCGCCACATCTTTTGAGTTGCTGGTCTGCGACAGGTTGCCCTGGTTGTGCAGACGTTCGGTGGTCACCGGACGCACACCGGTACCGATCTGCAGGCCCGACGGCAGCGTGGTCTGTTCTGACGACTGCGCACCCGGCTGACGCAGGGTCTGGTACATCAGGTCTTCGAACACCGCGCGTGAACGCTTAAAGCCGTTGGTGCTGACGTTCGCCAGGTTGTTGGCGATGACGTCCATGTTGGTCTGCTGTGCGTCAAGACCGGTTTTCGCGATCCATAAAGAACGAATCATTGTGTTTTCCTTAAGCCTTAGCTGCTCATATTGAGCAGCTGATTAGCCCGCTGTTCGTTTTCATCGACGTTGGAGATCACTTTCATCTGCATCTCGAAACGTCGGGCGTTGGCGATCATGTCGACCATGGTTTCCACGGGCTTCACGTTGCTGCCCTCCAGCACGCCCGGCATCACCTGCACGGTCGCGTCATTCGGCAGCGCCGCGCCGCGCTGTGCCTGAGTGGCGGCGTTGGGACGGAACATGCCGTCATCACCGCGCGTCAGTTCCTGGCCTGTGGCACGTACCAGCTTCAGCCGTCCGAGCTGCACCGTGGCGTTCGGCGCGTCACCGGCGTTAAGCGCGGTGATGGAGCCGTCGGCGGCAATGGTCAGTTGCGCGCCCTGCGGCACGGCAATCGGACCGCCATCGCCCATCACGGGATTGCCCTGAATGGTCAGCTGGCCGGTCGGGCTAATCTGCATGTTACCGTTGCGGGTATAAGCTTCGCTGCCGTCAGCGGTACGCACCGCCAGCCAGCCATCCTGCTGCACCGCCACATCGAGCGGACGCTCGGTATAATCGAGCGAGCCCTGCGACATATCGGCACCCGGCGTCGAAGCGGCCACCAGCGTACGTGTTGGCAGCGACCAGCCGTTGACCGGCACCGCGCGCAGCGCATTGAGCTGAGCGCGAAAGCCCGGCGTCGAGGCGTTGGCGAGGTTGCTGGCGGTGACAGACTGTTGCTCCATCGTCTGACTGGCCGCGCCCATCGCGGTATATATTGCGTGATCCATAAAGCAATCCCGTTAGCGTATTAACGAAGGTTGACCAGGGTGTTAAGAATCTGGTCCTGCGTTTTGATGGTCTGGCTGTTGGCCTGATAGTTACGCTGGGCAACGATCATATTCACCAGCTCTTTACTCAGGTCGACGTTGGACGCTTCCAGCGCGCCGGAGGTCAGGTTGCCGTAGGTACCGGTGCCTGCCAGACCGACTGCCGCCTGGCCCGAAGAGTTGGTTGCCGACCAGACGTTATCACCCTCGGACTTCAGCCCTTCCGGGTTAGAGAAACTCGCCAGCACAATCTGACCCAGCAGCTGGGTTTTCTGGTTGGAGTAAGTCCCGGTGATGGTGCCGTCGTCGTTGATGGTGTAGCTGGTCAGATCGCCCGGTGCATAGCCATCCTGGGTTGGGTTACCGAAGTTGGTTTTGCCGGTGTTCTGCTGCAGGCTGCCGAGCACGCTGAGGCTGACGGCCTGGTTGGCCGCAGCACCGTTGGCACCCTGAATGGTCAGCGCCACGGTGCTGGCCGAGGTCAGGTTACCGCTGGTATCGAATACCATGTTGAAGTTACCAGCAGCCTGACCGGTGGTGGAATCAATCGCGTGCACCGTCCAGTTGTTGTCGGCCGTTTTGACGTAGTACAGATCCAGCGCGTGGTCGTTACCCTGCGAGTCGTACACGGTCACGGTGCTTTTAGCGTTGTAAGTATCCACGTTGGTCGCCGTGAACGCACCGCCGGTTGGCACCGCATCGGTTGAGTTCAGGTTGGATACCATGGTGGCGGTAGTGGTGGCGCGCGCCGACATCTGGGTGGTCGGAATGCTCAGCGCGACCGGGTTGGCACCGGCCTGAATGGTTGGCGGAGTGCCGTTAGCCGGATAGCCGGTTACGGTCAGGCCCTGGGTGTTCACCAGGTTACGGTTTTCGTCCAGCGTGAACTGGCCGTTGCGCGAATAGAACACGCCGCCGCTGGCGTCGGTCAGACGGAAGAAACCGTTGCCGCTCAGCGCCACGTCCAGCCCACGGCTGGTGGAAGTGGTGGTGCCGTCGTTAAAGTTCTGAATCACCGCTGCGACTTTGGTACCCATACCAACGTTCGAACCGGCGAACATATCGGCAAACGCGATGGTGCTGGATTTAAAGCCGGCCGTCGCCGAGTTGGCGATGTTGTTACCAATAACGTCGAGGTTGCTGGAGGCAGCGCCCAGGCCGCTCACCGCTTGTGAAAATGACATGCTATTTCTCCTGCTAAGAGGTTAGTCAGAGAATCTGACGAATTTCATCGAGGGTCGCGGAGCCCATGGTGCCGAGATCCAGTTTTGCGGTGTTATTCACGGTGCTGACGCCGTTGACATAGGCGTAGTTCAGCGGCTGTGCCACCAGTTGGGTGCTGCCATTGCTGGCGGCGAGTGAAACCGTATATTTGCCGTCCGGTGCGGCGCTGCCATCGTCCATCTTGCCGTCCCACGAGAAGGTGTGAACGCCGGCGCTGAGACCGCCGAGATCGATGGAGCGCACTACGCTGCCGTTGCCATCTTTGATGGTGACGCTGGTGGCGGTCGACGCGGTGCCCAGCTCCACGCCAAACGGCGTGCTGGTGCCGCTGCCGACCAGCACCTGGCTGCCCTTCACCATCACGCCATGGCCGATCAGCGTTGAGCTCTGCAGCGACTGGCTGGTGCTGATCTGACCGGAGATCGATCCCAGCGTGGTATTGAGTTTTTCAATGCCGCTCAGGGTGTTGATCTGCGTCAGCTGGGTTGTCAGCTGACTGTTGTCCATCGGGTTAGTCGGGTCCTGATTTTTTAGCTGCGTCACCAGCATGTTCAGGAACTGGTTTTGCAGATCCTGCGCGCTGTTGCCGCTGCCGGTGCTGCTGCTGGAGCTGAGGACCGTGGGGTCGAGGTTGTCTTTAATCCCTACTGCAAGGCTCATAATGCGTCTCCGTTACTGACCCATGGTGAGGGTTTTCATCATCATTGACTTCACCGTGTTCAGCACTTCGACGTTGGCCTGATAGCTGCGCGACGCGGACATGGTGTTAACGGTTTCGGCGACCACGTCGACGTTAGGCATTTTGACGTAGCCTTTCTGGTCAGCCAGCGGATTACCCGGGTCATACACCAGTTTGGCGGGCGTCGGGTCGTTCACGACACCGGCTACTTTGACGCCGCCGGTGGCCGCGCCCTGAGCGGCATCGGTCTGGAAAATCACCTGCTTCGCCACGTACGGCTGGCCGTCCGGCCCGGTGACGCTGTCGGCGTTGGCCAGGTTACTGGCGCTGACGTTGAGCCGCTGTGACTGTGCGGTCATCGCAGAACCGGCGATATCAAAGATATTCAGCAATGCCATGATTATTGCCCCTGCAGAACGCTCATCATGCCTTTGATCTGGCTACTGATGAGGGTGAGATCGGTTTGGTATTTCAGGCTGTTATCCGCAAACTGCGTACGCTCGCGATCCATATCCACGGTGTTACCATCCGCGGCAGGCTGATCGGGAATGCGGTACAGCAGATCCAGTGCGGGCTGTGAGTTGGTCTGCGCTTCAATGTGACGTGATGACGTGACATTGAGCGCCAGGCTGCTGCCTTCGGCACGGCCGTTCTGCATCACCTTGCTCAGCTGGCTGGCAAAGTCGATATCCCGCGCCTGGTAGCCCGGGGTATCGGCGTTGGCAATGTTAGACGCCAGAATCTCCTGGCGCTGCGCCCGCAGGTTTAATGCTTCTGTACCAAATCGCAGCGCGGCATCGAGTTTGTCGAGCATGCTTCCTCCGCGAATGAGAATTTCGAGCTGACAGCTTAATGGGACAAAAGCAAGGGCTATCGTCTGAATAGCAGCAAAAATCGTGGCTATTTTTCACCTTGAATTTTTGGTGCGCGGAGTAGACTCAGTGCCATCTTTTCGACAGGAGGCGTTGATGCGTACAACTTCTTCCCTGCTGGCCCTGCTGTGGCTGGCCTTCGCGACGCCCGGCTATGCCGCCGATCTCAGCGCGCAGCTGACTCAGTTCTTTCAGGCGCGCGATCCGCAGCACGCCGCCGGTATGACGGTGGTGGTCCGCACGCCGCAGACGCAGTGGCCCGCCTGCGACACACCGCAGCTGCTGCTGCCGGGTAACAGTCGCCAGTGGGGCAATCTGAGCATTGCCGCCAGCTGCGGCCAGAATCGTCGCTATCTGCAGGTGCAGGTGCAGGTCACCGGCGAGTATCTGGTGGCCAATCGTCAGCTGGCGCGCGGCAGCAACGTCAGCGCCAGTGATTTCCGCCTGGAGAGTGGCCGGCTGGATACGCTGCCGGCGCGCGCGCTGCTCAGCAGCAGCAATCTGGCGGACGCCATTGCCCTGCGTGACATTGCGCCAGGCCAGCCGGTGACGGCCACCATGCTGCGCCAGCCGTGGCGGGTGAAAGCCGGTCAGAATGTGATGGTAATTGCCAGCGGCAACGGCTTTAATGCCAGCAGTGAAGGTCGTGCGTTAAACAACGCCAGCGCGGCGCAGACGGTGCGCGTGCGCATGAGCAATGGCCAGGTGGTAAGCGGTCGTGTCAGCGAGGATGGGAATATTCTGATATCGCTATAAAGCGTTAAAGAACGCTGTTGTTCTGCCGATAGAGATATCAACAATGATATTACCCTATGCTGACTCAGTTGGCTGATCCCCAACTGACCCTAACAGGAGCCACACCATGAGTATCGACAGAACGCAGCCTTTAAAACCGGTGAGCACTGTACAAACCCGTGACAGCAGCGACAACCAGGCAAAAGTGCGTCAGAACAGCGCACCGGCCGCCAGCACCAGCCAGAATGGTGCAGAAGTGACGCTGAGTCCCGCTCAGGCGCAGCTGATGCAGCCGGGCAGCAAAGATATTAACACAGCGCGCGTAGAGCAGCTGAAGACCGCCATTCGTAATGGTGAACTGAAAATGGATACCGGTAAGATCGCCGATGCGCTGATCGCCGATACCAGGGCGTTTTTAGAGGGTAAATAGTCCCGATGGATAATCTGCTGACCACCTTAGATAAAATGCAGGATGTGCTGAGTTCGCTTAACGTCGTGATGGATGAAGAGCAGCAGCAACTTTCTGCCGGACGGATTAATGGCAACCTGCTGCAGCGCATTACAGAAGATAAAAGCGCGCTGCTGACGACGTTGAATTATCTGGACGAGATGCGCCGCAAAACCGAGCTGTCGCTGGGTACCAAAGCGCCTTATCGTGGTCACAGTGATATTGCACGCCGCTGGCACAGCATTCAGCAACATACCCAGCGTCTGCGCGACGCCAATCAGCACAATGGCATGCTGTTGCAGCATCAGATGACCTTTACTGAACAGGCGCTGTCGGTGCTGAAACCGCATCAGACCCAGTCGTTCTACGGTCCGGACGGTCGTGGTTTAGGGCAGGCCACGCTGAGCCGCAAAGGCTAAACGCAGCCGTGCTGCGGGTCCGCTGAATCAGGGTCGGCCACGCCGGGCGACCCTTTTTTATTGTGCGCTCACACCGCCGTGCGGCGGGCAAAATCGCGCGGGCGGAAACCCAGTAAACCGAGCATCACGAAGTAAGCGCCGCCGCCAATGGCGCACACCGCCGCCAGCCGCAGTAGCCGCCACCACATCTGCCCCTCTTCCCACGCCGGCATCACCTGCAGAATGCCCAGCAGCGCAGCAGCCATCACCGCCACGGCGACCAGCAGACGCAGCAGGAAACCGTGCCAGCCCGGCTGCGGCTGAAAGATTTGCTGTTTGCGCAGCTGCCAGTAGAGCAGCGCCGCATTCAGGCAGGCCGCCAGACCAATCGACAGCGACAGACCGGCGTGCTTCAGCGGGCCAATAAACGCCAGGTTCATCAGCTGGGTCATGATCAAGGTGGCGATAGCAATCTTTACCGGCGTTTTGATGTCCTGCCGCGAATAGAAGCCCGGCGCCAGCACTTTCACCACGATCAGCCCCATCAGCCCAACCGAATAGGCAATCAGCGCGCGCTGGGTCATCGCCGCATCAAAAGCGGTAAATTTGCCGTACTGGAACAGCGCCACGGTGAGCGGACCGGAAAGAATGCCCAGCGCAACCGCGCTTGGCAGCGCCAGCAGGAAGCACAGACGCAGGCCCCAGTCCATCAGACGGGAATATTCATCGTGGTTGCCGCTGGCAAAACTCTTCGCCAGCGACGGCAGCAGGATGGTGCCGAGCGCCACGCCCAGCACGCCAGAGGGAAACTCCATCAGACGATCGGCGTAGTACATCCACGACACCGAGCCGGAGACCAGAAACGAGGCGAAAATGGTATTGATGATCAGCGAGATCTGGCTCACCGATACGCCGAGAATCGCCGGGCCCATCTGGCGCATCACCCGCCACACGCCGGCATCGCGCAGGTTGACGCGCGGCAGTACCAGCATGCCAATCTTTTTCAGGTGCGGCAGTTGATAAAACAGCTGCAGCAGCCCGCCCACCACCACTGCCCACGCCAGCGCCATCACCGGCGGATGGAAGTGCGGTGCGGCAAACAGCGCAAAGCCAATCATGCTGATATTCAGCAGCGTGGGCGCGAACGCCGGGACGGAGAAGCGGTTCCAGGTGTTGAGAATCGCCCCGGCCAGCGACGCCAGCGAGATCAGCAGAATATAAGGAAAGGTGACGCGCAACAGCGAACTGGTTAAGGCGAACTTGTCGGCGGTATCGGCAAAACCCGGCGCCGTCACCACAATCACCCAGGGCGCAGCGACCATACCCAGCACCGTCACCACCGCCAGCACCAGCGTCAGCAGGCCTGATACATAGGCAACAAACACCCGCGTGGCGTCTTCGCCCTGCTTGCTTTTATATTCGGCAAGAATTGGCACGAAGGCCTGTGAAAAGGCGCCTTCGGCGAAAATACGGCGCAGCAGATTGGGCAGTTTGAACGCCACGAAAAAGGCATCGGTGGCCATGCCAGCCCCGAAAACGCGCGCCACAATGGCGTCGCGGGCAAAGCCCAGCACGCGGGAAAACAGGGTCATCGAACTGACCGCAGCCAGCGATTTCAGCAAATTCATAATGAGTGGCGCATCCTGAAAAGTGTCGGATAAATGAGCAACTTAGCGCGGACATCCTGCGATGTCCGGCGATAGTCTACTGCTGCGGTGGGAAATGACCAGCATTGAGTGTTACAAGGGATTATTCCTGTACGGCGTCGCGCCACAGTTTTTCCACCAGACGCTGCGCCGCCAGCGCCTGTTCACCGCTGGTTTCAGGCATCGTCTGATTTTCCACGCACTGGATAAAATGGTGTGCCGCACCGCTGAAGCCACGCTGGGTCAGATGACTTTGCCACGCCGGCGGGGCATCACTGCGCAGGCCGCTAAGCGTCTCTTCACGCCAGTCGCGCATCTCATTAATTTCGATGTAACGCCCGTCGCAGATGGCGCTGACCACTTCACGCTGCGTGCCCGCGCGGCGATGCATACTGGTGGTAATTTGCAGCGATCCGGCCGAGAAATGGTGCTCACCGTAGAGCATTGCGCCGTCATCATGGGTGTCGATATGGCCGAGCTCCAGCCTGAGCTTGCCGCCGGCCAGCCACAGCGCGGTATCGACCACGTGCAGATAATCATCCAGCAGGGTAAAGCGCAGGTCGTGCGGGCCGACGCTGTCTGCCCGGTGTTTCTCAATGCGCAGCGAGGACGCGCCCGGCAGCTGCGCTTTCAGCTGCTGGTAGCGCGGTGCAAAGCGCCGGTTGAAGGCCACCATCAGTTTGCGTTTGCGCTTTTCCGCCAGCGCCACCAGCGTCTCGGCCTGCTGCAGCGTTTCGGCCAGCGGCTTATCGACACAAACATCTTTACCGGCCAGCAGCAGCGCCTGCACCACCTCAAAATGGCTGGCAGTGCTGCTGTGCACAAACACCGCATCGCTGGCCGCCGCCAGCGCATCCAGCTGACTAAAATAAGGAATACGGTAACTGTCGCAGATCGGCTGCGCCCGCGCCTGGCTGGGCGAGAACGCGCCGACCAGCTGCCAGCCGCTGGCCTGCGCCAGCACCGGCAGCCAGGCTTTCTGCGCGATACCGCCAAGCCCCACCACACCAATACGCAGCGTCATTTCACGCCTCCCGCTGCAGCAGTTGCTGCAGCTGAGCATCAAGGCGCGCCACCTGCGCTTCCAGCTGAGCAACGCGCGCGGCCAGATCGTCAGACTCAGGCGACGCGGTGTGGCTGGCAGGTAGTTCGTCCACCACCTCGCCGCCAAACAGGTGCATATAGCGGCTTTCACGCTTGCCCGGCTCGCGCGCCAGACGCACCACCATGGGGCCTTCGTCGCGCGTCGTCAGCCCCTCCAGCGTGCGTTCCACCTCGGCCATGTCCTGAAACTCATGCAGACGACCACTGCGGGTACGCAGTTCGCCCGGCGTCTGCGCGCCGCGCAGGAACAGTAGCGTCAGCACCGCCACTTCGGCGGCATTCAGCTGCAGATTGCCAAACGCCGAGTTGCAGAAACGCTGTTCATATTTGCTGACACGCTGACCGAAACCGCTGTTAGCGGTGACCAGATGCTTTTTCACCAGCTCATCGAGCTGAGCCTGCACCTCGCTTTCGCTCAGGTTCATTACCGGCTCACGGTTAGATTTCTGATTACAGGCGGTGACCACGCCATTGAGGGATAACGGATATTGATCCGGCGTGGTGACCTGCTTCTCCAGCAGGCAGCCGATCACGCGCAATGCCTGCGCGGAGAGAGCCATCTTCATTACGTGTTCCTTTTATTATTGTCCGCGACGATCCGGGTTCCATTCGCGCCAGGTAAGCGCCGTCAGCACATGATCCTGCCAGCGACCATCAATCAGTAAATAGTCTTTGGCGTAGCCCTCTTTTTCAAAGCCGAGGCGCGCCAGCAAATCACCGCTGCGCTGATTGTGCGGCATATAGTTGGCCATGATGCGATGAATGCGCTGCTGGCGCTGCATATAGCGAATCGCCGCCTGCAGCGCCTCAAACATCATGCCCTGCCCCTGCCACTTCTCTCCCAGCGAGTAGCCGAGATAACAGGCATGAAACGATCCGCGCAGCACATTGCTGAAGTTGGCGACGCCGCGCACTTCATGCTCTTCCGGGTCCATCAGCACAAAATAGAACGCGGAGCCCTGTTTATGCATGTCGGCAATTAAACCCAGGCGCGCCTGCCAGCCAGAGGGATAACAGTGGCTCTCATCGCGCACCGGTTCCCAGGGTTTAAGAAAGGCGCGGTTTTCGGCGTAGTAATCCGCCAGACGCCAGGCATCGCGTTCATGTACTAAACGCACCACCAGACGATCGGTGGTAAGCCGCACGCGCGGGCCAGCAGAGCGATAGCCAAACATCATGACTCCTGAAATCCATAACGAAAGAAAGATGTACGCCAGCGGCGTTACTTCTCACTATAACCGTCACCCCGGCTGCGGTAAAACCCCGCGCATCGCTCATGGCAATTGATTCCGATTAAGGATTAATTTCTCTTCAGGCTGGATAAAAAAATATCATCCTGAAAACGCTATTTTTCCCGCCGGAGCAGGCAGAAAATAGACCAACTGGTCACTTTTCCTTCTCACTTGCTCAGGATTCAGCATGTCACGGGTTGCGCGGGCACGACGCCTTGGAAAAACGTTTCTGTTAGTCGATAACATGCTGGTGGTAATGGGATTCTTTGTGGTGTTTCCCCTGATCTCCATTCACTTTGTGGAACAGCTTGGCTGGGCCGCGCTGCTGGTGGGCATTGCGCTCGGCCTGCGTCAGCTGGTGCAGCAGGGGCTTGGCATCTTCGGTGGGGCGATTGCTGACCGCTTTGGCGCGCGGCCGCTGATCGTTACCGGCATGCTGATGCGTGCCGCCGGTTTCGCCTGTATGGCGCTGGCGCATCAGCCGTGGCTGCTGTGGCTGGCCTGCCTGCTGTCCGGACTGGGCGGCACGCTGTTCGATCCGCCACGCAGCGCGCTGGTGGTGAAACTGGTGCGGGCACGCGAGCGCGGACGCTTCTTTTCGCTGCTGATGATGCAGGACAGCGCCGGCGCGGTGCTGGGCACGCTGATTGGCAGCTGGCTGCTGGCGTGGGATTTCCGTCTGGTGTGCTGGGTCGGTGCGGCGGTGTTTGTCGTCGCCGCCATCTTTAACGCCGTGTGGCTGCCAGCATGGCGCATCTCTACGGAGCGTATCGCCATGCGCGAGGGAATGCAGCGCGTGTGGCGCGACCGCCGTTTCCGCCTGTATGTCTTTACCCTGACCGGCTATTACATTCTCGCCGTGCAGGTGATGCTGATGCTGCCGGTCATGGTCAATCAGGTGGCGGGCGCACCGGCGGCGGTGAAGTGGATGTACGCGATTGAAGCACTGCTGTCACTCAGCCTGCTCTATCCGCTGGCGCGCTGGAGTGAAAAGCGCTTCCGCCTGGAAACACGCCTGATGGCCGGACTGTTTCTGATGACCTTCAGCCTGCTGCCGGTTGGCATGACCGATTCGCTGCCGTCGCTGTTTTTGCTGATCGCCGTCTTCTATCTCGGATCGATCATCGCTGAACCGGCGCGTGAAACCCTGAGTGCGTCCCTGGCCAGCGCCCGGGCACGCGGCAGCTACATGGGGTTCAGCCGGCTCGGCCTGGCGATTGGCGGGCTGATTGGTTACTCCGGTGGCGGCTGGATGTTCGATATGGGCCAGCAGCTGGCCCTGCCGGAGCTGCCGTGGATGCTGCTCAGCACCGTCGGCATGATCACGCTGCTGGCGCTGTGGTGGCAGTTCCAGCCGCGCCAGGTGGCACCGGCGATCTTCAGCAGCTAGTTTGCCGGTTCAGGCGTTCTCTTCCATACTTCCCGCACGTCCGGAAAAAGGGTGACCTCCGTCACCCTGAGAATCACAGGAGAAACGGGATGAAACTTTACATCTACGATCACTGCCCTTTCTGCGTCAAAGCACGCATGATATTTGGCCTGAAAAACCTGCCGGTTGAGCTGATTGTGATGCTCAATGATGATGAAGCAACGCCGAAAAAGCTGATTGGCCAGAAAATGGCGCCGATTCTGCAAAAAGCCGATGGCAGTGCGATGCCGGAGAGCATGGATATCGTGCGCTTTGTCGATAATCAGGATCGCCAGCCGCTGCTGACCGGCAAGCAAAATCCCGCCATCGCCGACTGGCTGCGACGGGTCAATGGCTACATCAACAAGCTGCTGCTGCCGCGCATCGCCGAGGCCGCGTTTGCTGAATTTGCCACCCCCGAAGCGCGTGATTACTTCCGCGAAAAGAAACAGGCCAGCCTCGGTGACTTTGCCGAACTGCGTAAGCATGCCCCGGGTTTCATCAAAAATATCAGCGATGATTTGCGCCAGCTGGATAAATTGATTGTTAAACCCAATGCGGTAAACGGCGAGTTGTCTGAGGATGACATTCATCTGTTTCCGCTGCTGCGCTCGCTGACGCTGGTTTCCGGTATCGAATGGCCGAGCCGTGTCGCCGACTACCGCGATAATATGGCAAAACAGACGCAGGTGAATCTGCTGTCGTCGATTGCGGCCTGATGGCGCTGTGATGAGAAGCGCGCGGCTGCGTTTCTCATCTCTCTCCTGGTGACACCTGGCCCTGAATCAGGCAGGCTTAAGGCTGTTTGGCCGTATCAACCAGGAAGAAGAAATCATGAAGAAGGCGTTTCCCGGGCTGTTTGCCCTGTTTTTTGCCGTGCTGCTCAGCGGCTGTAACCAATTGACGCAATACACCATCAGCGAGCAGGAAGTGAATCAGGCGCTGCAAAAGCGCAACAACTATGAGAAAGACATCGGCGTGTCCGGGCTGGTGAATGCCCATATTGTACTGACCGACCTGAGCAGCCAGATTGGCCGTGAAGAACCCGGCAAAGTGACGCTGTCTGGTAAAGCCAACATCAACGTCAGCTCGCTGTTTGGTCCGCAGCAGGCCGAAATGCAGCTGAAGATGAAAGCGCAACCGGTGTATAACGCGCAGCAGGGCGCCATCTATCTGCAGGACCTCGAAATCGTCGACGCGCAGGTGCAACCTGAGAAGATGGCGTCGATTATGAAAACCCTTACGCCGTATCTGAACGAATCCCTCAAGCGCTATTTCAATGAAAAACCCGCCTACGTGCTGAGCGCCGACCGCAGCAAAGGTGAGGCGCTGGCGAAGAAACTGGCTAAAGGGCTGGAAGTGAAGCCTGGCCAGCTGGTGATTCCGTTTACCGATTAACGTTGCAAGGGGCCGTTCTCAGTGGCGGCCCTGCATAGCGTGGCAGGATGCCGACATGATTCTGCCCGCGCCTGCCACGCTGCTACGCAATTTGCCGCGCCTGCGGTTATTTCTCTCCCGCACTGCAAAATCCCGTGCAAACGGTTGCCCGCCCCCTTATGATTAGTCCCCGGCCTAAACGAGCCATTTCGTTTTCACCTCAGCCGGAGCCTTTTTGAATGACAGCCCAACCCCAGCAAATCACGATTCGCCGCCCTGACGACTGGCACATCCACCTGCGCGATGGCGCGATGCTCAATGCAGTGCTGCCCTATACCAGCGCGGTGAATGGTCGTGCGATTGTCATGCCAAATCTGGTTCCGCCGGTTACCAGCGTTGCGGCTGCCGAAGCGTATCGCGCACGCATCATGGCGGCGCTGCCTGCTGGGCATCACTTCACGCCGCTGATGACCTGTTACCTCACCGATTCGCTTGATGCGGACGAAATCGAACGCGGCTTCCGCAGCGGGATTTTTACGGCGGCTAAACTCTATCCGGCACACGCCACCACCAACTCCAGCCATGGCGTCACCAACATTGCTTCAATTGCCAGCGTGCTGGAGCGCATGCAGGAAATCGGTATGCCGATGCTGGTGCACGGCGAAGTCACCGATGCGCACATTGATATCTTTGATCGTGAAGCGCGTTTCATCGAAACCGTGCTGCAGCCGCTGCGCCAGCAGTTCCCGGGTCTGAAAGTGGTGATGGAACACATCACCACGAAGGAAGCTGCAGAGTATGTGGCCGCCGGTAACGAACTGCTTGGCGCGACCATTACGCCACAGCATCTGATGTTCAACCGCAACCACATGCTGGTGGGCGGCGTGCGCCCGCATCTCTACTGTCTGCCCATTCTGAAGCGCAACATTCATCAGGAAGCGCTGCGTAACCTGGTGGCAAGCGGCAACCGGCGTGTCTTCCTGGGCACTGACACGGCACCGCACCTGCGCCATCTGAAAGAAGCCAGCTGCGGCTGTGCCGGCGTATTTAATGCGCCGACGTCGCTGCCCGCTTATCTGACCGTGTTTGAAGAGCTTGGCGCACTGGAGCATTTTGAAGCCTTCTGCTCTGAGAACGGCCCCAGGTTCTACGGCCTGCCGCTCAACGACGGTACCCTGACGCTGGTGCGTGAGCCGTGGACGGTGCAGGAGAGCATCACGGTCGCTGACGATACGCTGGTTCCATTCCTCGCCGGTGAAACCCTTAACTGGCGCATCAAAGAATAATTATCTGCCGCTTGCCTTCGGGAATTTTATACTGTACAAATAACCAGTATATTATCCCGGAGGCGTTTATGCGTGTTGAAATTACCGTAGCAAAGACTCAGCCCCTTCCCGCCGGTGCACTGGATGCACTGAGCGCTGAACTCACTCGCCGTATCTCCCGCGATTTTCCCGACGACAATCATCACGTCAAAGTGCGCTATGCCGGTGGTAACCAGCTCAACGTGTTTGGCGGCTGTAAAGAATCACGCGACCGCATCAGCGATATTTTGCAGGAAACCTGGGAAAGCGCTGACGACTGGTTTATTACCGATTAACCGCCACTGTGCCGTTTTTGCCGGGCCCGCCGCCCGGCTTTTTTGTTTTTATTTCCCGCTCGCCAGAAAAACCCGCGCCAGCTAGACTCTGATTAAACGATGTCCTATTCTTGCCTCGTCGTGCTTACAGGAGGTGTGTTGCACATGACTACTGAAAAACCAGAAGAGGCGATGACGTTTGGGGAATTACTGGCCTTCATTGCTGAACAGCAACGCCGTTTGACCGTGCTGGAAAATGCCTTTGCTACGCTGACCTTCTGTCTGGACGATCGCGCCAGTCAGCTGCTGGCTCACAATCTGACGCTCGAAGCGCAAAACCAAAATCATGACGCTCAGTTACAGCAGCATTTTGCCCGGCTGGCGGACGAGATCCACCGGCGCAAAGGGCAGCTGCCTGCCGAGTCGCAGGGATAATTTCAGATTTTTACCCTGGCGTTCAGCCCGTTAAAGTTTTAATGCTGAGATGCCGATAATCGGTATGACGACATGTTGCGCTGCGACAATAAATACCCAGCTGCGTATGGCGTTTATTTATTCGTTGAAAACCGGCTTTTGGCTGCTTTTATTTTGCTGTGTTTTTAACCACCACACTTTTTAACTACTGTACTGTTAATTCCATGTTATAATTATCTCGCTAGTGCAAGATACAGACGCATTGAACCTCGAAAGCACTTCGTTTAACGAGTAATAAGGAGGTTATAATGGACAGAAGTAAAGACGTCATCCAGACCCATCCGCTGGTGGGATGGGATATCAGCACCGTTGACAGCTATGACGCCATGATGATCCGCCTGCACTCGCTATCATCGCAGGACCAGAAAGAAGAAGAAGCTGACGTGGGCCCAACATACTGGCTGACAACTGACGTAGCCAGACAGTTTATCTCAATCCTCGAAGCTGGCATTGCAAAGATCGAGTCCACTGAGCAATACCTACGCGATAATCGCAAGCACTAATCATCACCATCGCGTGAAAAGGCACCCTACAGGGTGCCTTTTTCATGGGCGCACTCTTTTGATATGCTATTGAAAAAAATCGCCGTTTTGCAGGAGTGATGTCGTCATGGTTTATGATCTGATTGTGGTGGGAAGTGGTTCCGTCGGAGCTGCCGCGGGTTTCTATGCGACCCAGGCGGGCCTGTCGGTGCTGATGATCGACAGCGCGCACCCGCCCCACAGCCAGGGGACGCATCACGGCGAAACCCGTCTGATTCGTCACGCTTACGGCGAAGGTGAACGCTACGTGCCGCTGGTGCTGCGCGCCCAGACGCTGTGGGACGAGCTGGAGCGCCAGAGCGGCGAACGCATTATGCACCGCAGTGGCATTCTTAATCTGGCGCCAGCCAGCTCGGATTTCATTCACAACGTGATCGACAGCGCTAACCGCTGGCAGTTAGCGGTGCAGGTGTTACAAGCCGATGAGGTGCGTAAACGCTGGCCGCAGCTTAGCGTACCGGACGGCTACGTAGGCGTGTTTGAGCCCAACTCTGGCTTCCTGAAATGCGAACAGGCGGTACGCAGCTGGGTGCAGCTGGCGGAACAGGCCGGCTGCGCGCAGCTGTTTAACTGCCCGGTCAGCGCAATTGGCCGCGAGGGCGATCTGCAGCAGGTCACCACCAGCGATGGCATATTCCGCGCGCGCAAGCTGCTGATCAGCGCCGGCACCTGGGTCAGTCAGCTGGTGGACAATCTGCCCGTTACGCCGGTGCGCAAGGTGTTTGCCTGGTATCAGGCCGATGGGCGCTACAGCGAAAATAACCAGTTCCCCGGCTTTACGGTAGAGATGCCGGATGGCAGCCATTTCTACGGCTTCCCGGCAGACAATAATGCCCTGAAAGTGGGACGCCACGATGGCGGTCAGCCGATGCAGACGCCAGCGGACCGCAAACCGTTCGGCAGCATCGCCGCTGACGGTAACGAAGCCTTTAGCTTCCTGCGCCAGTTTCTGCCAGGCGTAGGCGTGTGCCTGCATGGTGAAGCCTGCAGCTATGACAACACGCCGGATGAAGATTTTATTATCGATACCCTGCCCGGTGAGCCTGACCGACTGATCATCACCGGCCTGAGCGGCCACGGGTTTAAATTCGCCAGCGTGCTGGGTGAACTGGCCAGCGAATTTGCGCAGAATAAACCGTTCTCCTTTGACCTCACGCCCTTCTCACTTTCGCGTTTTGCCTGATTTTGTTGCTGCCGGTGCGGAGCGCACTGGCAGTTGTTGACCTTTCCTGACACAGATTTACTTTACGTCCGCGTTTATGGCGCATTTGGTGTAGCAATACCCATTGCCGCCAGGACTAAAACTGCTATTTGCTTATCTATTCAGAATTATTGAATTACACCGCCAGCCTTTCGCCATATATATCGAACCCGTAAATTCAAAGTTATAGAAAAGTAAGGACGATTGATTTTCTATTTCAGGTTGTAGATTCTCATTACCACTTATTTCCTGATAACGGCTTAACTATGTGGCGTAATTCTCCACGGCATTACGGTGCGTTAACCATTGCGTTGCACTGGCTGATGGCGCTGACGATTTACGGTATGTTCGCGCTGGGTTTATGGATGGTCGGACTTGGCTACTACGACGGCTGGTATCACAGCGCCCCTGAGATTCACAAAGGCATCGGCATCTTACTGTTTGCCGCTCTGCTGCTGCGCCTGTGCTGGCGCGTCATATCGCCACCGCCGTCACCGCTCGCCAGTTACTCGCCGCACGTACGCCGTGCCGCCCATGCTGTGCACTGGCTGCTGTATGGCCTGCTGCTGGTGTTGCTGATCAGCGGCTATCTGATCTCTACCGCAGACGGCAAGCCGGTCTCAGTGTTTGGCTGGTTTGAGGTACCGGCACTGTTTACCGGCGCGGGTGAGCAGGCCGATGTCGCCGGTGAGGTCCATTTATGGCTGGCGTGGGCTCTGGTGCTGTTGTCTGCCCTGCACGCCCTGGCCGCGCTGAAACACCATTTTGTCGATCGCGACATGACGCTGAAACGGATGCTCGGTTACCGCATCCCCTTAACCTCTGAAAAGGAAAAGTAATTTGATCAGGAAAACCCTGCTGGCGCTCAGCGCCGCTGCCCTCTTTTCGACCAGCCTGAGTGCCAGCGCGGCTGAGTATAAGTTTGATAAAGAGGGTCAGCACGCGTTTGTCCAGTTCCGCATTCAGCATCTTGGCTACAGCTGGCTGTACGGCAGCTTTAAAGATTTTGATGGCAGCTTCACCTTTGATGAAGCCAATCCCGCCGCGGACAAGGTCAATGTGACCATCAATACCAACAGCCTCGATACCAACCATGCCGAGCGCGACAAGCATTTGCGCAGCGCAGATTTCCTCAACACCGGCAAATTCCCTCAGGCCAGCTTCAGCTCGACTGAGGTTAAAAAACAGGGTACGGATTATAAGATCACCGGCAACCTGACGCTCAACGGCGTAACGAAGCCGATCACGCTGGATGCGCAGCTGATTGGGGAAGGCAAGGATCCGTGGGGCGGTTATCGCGCCGGCTTTGCCGCCAGCGGCGAAATTGTGCTGAAAGAGTTCAACATCAGCAAAGATCTCGGTCCGGCCTCGCAAAAAGCCGAGCTGATCATTTCAGTCGAAGGTGTGCGTCAGTAATCAGCAGTACAGCCTGGCGGGCAATGCGCCAGGCTGTTAAGCCGTTACTTTTTGTCCAGCGCGGGGATCGCCATGGTCATGTTGAGTAAACCGCGCGATTTATTGAACACTTTGTTGCCATTTTCACGGCCAGCGCGGCGCGCGCGCTGCTCTTCCGGCGCCAGTTTCGACTCTTCCATGCACAGCGGGCTGCAGCAGTTCTGATACTTTTCTGCACAGCTCGGGCACTGGATAAACAGAAGATGGCAGCCGTCATTAACGCAGTTGGTGTGGCTGTCGCACGGTGCACCACACTGATGGCAGCTGGAGAGAATATCGTCAGAGATACGCTCGCCCATACGCTCGTCAAACACGAAGTTTTTGCCTTTGAAGCGCACCGGTAAACCCTGCTCGCGCGCGCGGCGGGTATATTCAATGATGCCCCCTTCAATGTGGTAAACATCATCAAAACCGTTGTGTTTCATCCACGCACTGGCTTTTTCACAGCGGATGCCGCCGGTACAGTACATGACGATTTTTTTGTCTTTCTGCGCCTGCAGCATATCCACCGCCATCGGCAGCTGATCGCGGAACGTATCGGCTGGCACTTCCAGCGCGTTGTCGAAGTGGCCCACTTCGTATTCGTAGTGGTTACGCATATCCACAAACACCGCATCCGGATCGTCGAGCATGGCGTTGACTTCGGCCGCTTTGAGATAGTTACCGACGTTACTGGCGTCGAAGCTACCGTCTTCAATACCGTCAGCCACGATGCGATCGCGCACTTTCAGGCGCAGCACCCAGAACGATTTGCCGTCGTCATCCAGCGCGATGTTCATGCGCAGATTGTCGAGCGCCGGGTCAAAGGCATAGAGCATCGCCTTCATCGCCTCATAGCGACTGGCCGGCACGCTGATTTGCGCATTAATCCCTTCCTGCGCCACGTAGACGCGGCCGAACACCTTCAGCTGGGTTAAGGCAACATAGAGACGGTCGCGGAATGCCTGTGGATCGGCAATCTGGAAGTATTTGTAAAAAGAGACTGTGGTACGCGGCTCGGTTTCGGCCAGCATACGTTCTTTCAGCTCTTTATTGGAAACGAGGTTGTGTAACACTGGCATGGTGAACACCTGTTAGCAATCAGAGAAATTTAGCGCGCATATGATACCTGAATTGAGCGTGATGCAAAGCCTCTGGTGCAATTCTCCTGCCATCAGCCACAATCGATGGGGTTCTGCGTTGTGCTCGCTAATATCTGCGCAGAAATGCTGTTCGTCGTGCGCTGACGCACGGATGGTTGATTTCAGTCAGAGAGAAAAAATGGCATAATCCCGGCCAATTACAGAAACCGGACTCTCTGGTACACGACGCAGGACATTGATATTTCCATGACGCAACTTCCGCAATTTACCCGCGAACTCCTTCATCCACGCTACTGGCTGACCTGGCTGGGCATCGGTTTCCTCTATGTGCTGGTGCTGTTGCCCTACCCGCTGCTGTACGTGACTGGCTGCGGGCTGGGACGCCTTGCCATGCGTTTTATGAAGCGTCGTGTTCAGGTCGCGCAACGCAATCTGGCGCTGTGCTTCCCCGATATGCCGACCAGCGAACGTGAAGCCATGGTGAAGCACAATTTCGAATCGGTGGGAATGGGGCTGATTGAGACCGGCATGGCGTGGTTCTGGCCGGACTGGCGTATTCGTAAATGGGTCAGCACCAGCGGCCTGGAGCACGTTACCGAGGCGCTGGCACAAAAGCGCGGCATCCTGCTGATTGGCATGCACTTCCTGACGCTGGAACTGGGTGCGCGCGTGTTTGGCATGTACAACCCGGGCATTGGTGTGTATCGCCCTAACGACAACAAGTTACTGGACTGGCTGCAAACCTGGGGACGCATGCGTTCCAATAAAAGCATGCTGGATCGCAAAGACCTGAAAGGCATGATCCGCGCCATGAAGAACAACGACATCATCTGGTATGCGCCTGATCACGACTACGGCCCGCGCAGCAGTGTATTCGCCCCGTTCTTTGCCGTTCAGGAAGCCGCGACCACCACCGGCACGCATATGCTGATTCGTCTGGCCAATCCGAGCGTGGTGCCGTTTCTGGCACGCCGCCTGCCGCACGGCCGCGGCTACGAACTGAAAATGATGCCGGATATCCGCCACAAATTCTCACTGGAGAGTGAACTGGATACCGCTATCGTGATGAATAAAGTGGTGGAAGAGACGGTGCTGCTGGCGCCTGAGCAGTATATGTGGCTGCATCGTCGCTTTAAAACCCGGCCCGAAGGGCAGCCTTCACGCTATTAATCGGTTGCGGGGTATTATCAATGCCCCGCGTTATTTACCGCACATTTGCCTTAATTCACGTGATTATTGGCGCAGTGGCGCGCTAAAAAAGGCCCAGCCTGAACTGCTATGTCTTCCACTCGCTGACACTTAAGTTAACGGCAGCCTTTACGCCGCCTGCTGCTATCTTGCGCATTAATAACGGTTTTTCGCTGCTACGCTAACGCGTTCTCCCTCGCCCGCCGCTGCTTTTCAGTGCCTGAGTTTATACAGCAATACGCGTAAAATTTGACGGGTGCGGATCTGATTTTGACGACTTCCAGGCCTTTTCCTATTTAATTTTACTCAGGCTTGCCTTCTTACTTACTTATCTAATAAATTTTACTGATTAAACAAGTATTTGTCTGAAAGTTCACCGCCATATTCTCTTTTGATTAAAAATTCATCTTTAATATATCTTTATGGAATTGGTTAGCCCGATTGAATCCAGTTAGTTTCGACCCTGACAGTTAGTTCGTTAACTGCGCGTTTAAAAATATAAAAAGATTACACACAGCAAATATATTCAGGACACATAATATGAATAAAGGTATCTACTACTACGTGACGATCAGTACCGATCAGGAGGGTTACCATCTGCTGCATCGGAAAGAGTGTAAACGTCTGCCGGTTAAGGAGGATATGGTGTTCATCGGTACGCTCTATAATTTAAATCAGGCTTTGGCCACCGCACGAATTAATTTTAAAAAGGTGAAACCCTGTATTAAATGCTGCATCCGTTATTCTGCACCCGTGTTACGCGAGTCGGTACGACCGGTTCTGCACTTTCCGCAAAAAATGATGTAACCGGCGCGGGTGGATGACTTTTTACCCATCCACCCCGTCATTGTTCTCTCCCGCCCTGACAGCCGCCAATTTTCGTCTATTCTTCTGTGAAATCCCTTTTTGCACTGACAAGGAGTTGCAGATGAGCCTGTATAGTACTTTAGAAGAAGCCATTGAAGCCGCACGCGAAGAGTTTCTCGCCAGCCAGCCTGAACTGGAGCAGGATGACGCCAGCGTCAGCCAGTTTGCGCTGCAGAAGTACGTGATGCAGGATGGCGACATTATGTGGCAGGCGGAGTTTTTCGCTGATGAAGACGGCCAGGGCGAATGCCTGCCAATCTGCAGCGGTGAAGCGGCGCAGGCGGTGTTCGACGGTAATTTCGATGAAATTGAGCTGCGCCAGGAGTGGCAGTCGGAAAATACCCTGCACGAATGGGACGAAGGCGAATTTCAGCTGGAGCCGCCGCGCGACCTGGAAGAAGGCGAGGCAGCGGCCGAAGAGTGGGAAGACGACGACAGTCCGTCAGACAACTGGGCGTAAGTTACTCGTACGGGCCGTGCTGTGCGTCAACCGGCAGTAGCAGCGTGTCCATCACCAGCGACAGCGGCAGATCGAGAATGGTCAGCACGCGCCACGGCCCGTCACGCACATCCCACTGCACGCCCGGATAATACTGGTTGCCGTGCCCCTGTCCGGGTACGGTCCGGCTGATAATGCTGCCACAGCCCGTCAGCAGCAAAATGGCGGCGCACAGCGCAATTAACTTCAGGCAATATTTCACTGCATTTACTCATCCTGAACTGACACCCCTGATTCTGATGTGCGTCAGTGACTGTTTAAATGTGCTCAGGAACGCTGGCACGTGTCATCGCGCCATTTTAGCTGCGGGTGCAGCTAAACCGCTATGCCTTTATGCGTAAAGATTGTGTGAGGCGCGTTGTGCCCCCCGCTGAAGCGCAGGCATAAAAAAAGCGGCATCGCTGCCGCTTTTTCATCACCGTTAGCCTGTCAGGCGCGCTGAGGCAGCGCCTGCGGGTTAAGCGTGAGTTTCTGATAACTCTCTACCCACTGATGATATTTATCCGCTCTTTCCCACAAACGCGTGTGCACGCGCGCCAGCACCACCGGATCGCTGATCAGCTGCAGACGCTGTTCGCGATTCAGTTTTTCCGGTGCATCGCTCAATGCCTGATCGACGCGGCGATCGCGTGCGTGATCCAGCAGTGCGCTCTGCTTATGGCGCGATGTCGCCATCGCCGTCGCCAGCGCGTTGAACGCCGGATTGAACAGCGCATGCATAAAGCCATGCTTCAGCGCACGTTCCCGGTTCAGCTGCAGATAGTGATCGGTGTCGACCAGCTCTTTCGGCGGCTCATACTCTTCCGGGATCAGGAACAGCCTGGCACGCTTACTCTTCAGCCCGACCGTGGCACGACTCGACATCACCGAGACAAACGGCGACAGAATCAGCGAGAAGACGATTGGCGCCAGCCACCACAGGAAGTTGAGATCGAGCACGCCCATCCCGACGGCCCAGACAATGCCCAGCAGCATCTGTGAACCATGGCGACGGAACGCTTCGCTCCACGGCGTGGCGTCATCGTCACGCTGCGGCGAGTTCCACACCACTTCCCAGCCGAGGAAGGCGCTGACCACAAACACGGTGTGGAACAGCATGCGCACCGGTGCCAGCAGCACCGAGAACAGCATCTCAAGCAGTAGCGAGAGGAACAGGCGGAATGCGCCACCGTACGGTTTCGCCCCTTTAAACCAGATCAGCACCACGCTGAGCAGTTTTGGCAGGAACAGCAGCACCAGCGTGGTGGAGAACAGCGCAATGGCCAAATCCGGACGCCACTGCGGCCACACCGGGAACAGCTGACGCGGCTGCAGGAAGTAGGTCGGTTCCATCAGCGTATGCACCACCTGCAGGGCGGTCGACAACGCAAGGAACATAAACCACAGTGGCGCCGACAGGTAGGACATCACGCCGGTCAGGAACACCGCGCGGTGCACCGGGTGCATGCCTTTTACCAGGAACAGGCGGAAGTTCATCAGGTTGCCGTGGCACCAGCGACGGTCACGCTTCAGCTCATCCAGCAGGTTCGGCGGCAGCTCTTCATAAGAACCCGGCAGATCGTAGGCGATCCACACGCCCCAGCCGGCACGACGCATCAGCGCCGCTTCCACGAAGTCATGTGACAGGATCGAACCGGCGAAGGAGCCTTCACCCGGCAGCGGTGCCAGCGCACAGTGTTCAATAAACGGCTGCACGCGAATGATGGCGTTGTGCCCCCAGTAGTGCGATTCGCCCAGCTGCCAGAAGTGCAGACCGGCGGTAAACAGCGGCCCGTAAACGCGGGTGGCGAACTGCTGACAGCGCGCATACAGCGTATCCATGCCTGAAGCTTTTGGCGACGACTGGATAATACCGGCGTTCGGGTTCGCTTCCATCATGCGCACCAGACCGGTAAGACACTCACCGCTCATCACGCTGTCGGCGTCCAGCACCACCATGTAGCTGTAGTTGCTGCCCCAGCGACGGCAGAAGTCATCGATGTTGCCGCTTTTACGCTTCACGCGGCGGCGACGACGGCGATAGAAGATCTTGCCTGCCCCACCGACATCCCGCACCAGCTCCATCCACGCTTTTTGCTCGGCGATGGCGATGTCGGCATCGTAGCTGTCGCTCAGGATGTAAACGTCGAAATGCTCCGCGTTACCGGTGCGTTTCACTGACTCCCAGGTGGCGCGCAGACCGGCGAACACGCGTTCCACGTCTTCGTTACAGATTGGCATGATCAGCGCGGTGCGATGTTCCGGATTGAGCGGCTCATCACCGGTGGTCGAGTACGAGATGCTGTACTTATCGCGACCGATCAGCAGCTGCAGGAAGCCCATCAGCGCGGTCCAGAAACCGGCCGATACCCAGCAGAACAGGATGGCAAACAGGAACAGGATGCCGGTCTGCAGAATATACGGCAGGATCAGCTCCACCGACTGCAGCCAGTTCTGGTTAAACAGCTCGACCGGATCGAGCAGCGTCCAGCCCTGATACGGCAGAATGGTTTTCATGTACCAGGTGGCGACCACGGTCTGCAGAATGGTCAGAATCAGCAGCACGTAGCGACGCATGGAACCTACGTGGCGCCATTTGTCTTCCGCTTTCTGCTCTTCCACCGTGGCATAGCGTGGATTGCCTTTCTGCCCGCGCAGGGAATCCCAGGCGCGCGCAATCGGGTTAGTACGCCAGGCTTCCGGGAACATCAGCGAACGCTTCACCGGCGGCATCGCCTTCAGCGTGGTGCGGTCGAGATAATCTTTACTGAGCTGCTGGCCACCGGCGAGCGAATCCGGCCACGCCATGGAAACGCGCGACGAGACCGATTTCAGCGGCGCATCGTCCGGCCGTTCGCTGGCGGCGATATCCTGCCCCAGCGCGCTGTGAATGGCATGAAATGCCTGCGCATTCTGCAGCGAGGCGCTGAGCGTGGCGCGTGCTGCCGCATCAAGCGGCAGCGCCTCCACGTAAGATTGAGGTAAATAAGTCGATTTATTCATTGGCAGGTAACTGATAGCTCCAGGTTTCCGTCAATGTCTTGTCGCCGCTCACCAGCGCCGCACGCATTTCGGTCGGCTGCTTGTTGTCTTTCACGCGCAGACGCAGCACCAGACGCCAGCCTTTGGTGACCGGGTTGTAGCGTACGCTCTGCTCGACCACGTCGGCGTTGTTACCGACGCTGACCTGCGGCGCCACCTGGGTGTTTTCCGGCAGCTTGCTCATCGCTTTACCGACAAAGTCCACGGTAAAGGCGATGGAACCATCCGGCTGACGCACCAGGTTAGACTGCTTCACATCGCCCGCAGAACGCAGCGTGTCTTTCACCCAAGCCACATCGTCCTGGTGCAGCTGGTTTTCATCACGCGTAAAGTGCAGACGGTATTTGAAGTTCATCTCTTTGCCTGGCTCTGGCAGGCTCTCCGGCGTCCAGAAGGCCACGATGTTATCGTTGGTTTCATCCGCCGTCGGGATCTCTACCAGCTCTACGCGGCCTTTGCCCCAGTCGCCCTGCGGCTCAACCCAGCCGCTTGGACGCAGATCATAGCGGTCGTCCAGGTCCTGGTAATGGCTGAAGTCACGGCCACGCTGCAGCAGACCGAAGCCTTTCGGGTTTTCGATGGTAAAGGTGCTGACCGCCAGGTGTTTCGGGTTATTGAGCGGACGCCAGATCCACTCGCCATTTCCGGCGTGAATCGACAGGCCATTTGAATCATGCAGTTCCTGACGGAAGTTGCTGACCGGCGACGGCTGGTTAGCGCCAAACAGGAACATACTGGTGAGTGGGGCTACGCCAAGTTTACCGACGTTGTCACGCAGATACACTTTAGACTGCACGTCCACGGTGGACTCTTTGCCTGGCTGGATCACAAAGCGATAGGCACCGGCGGCGCGCGGAGAATCCAGCAGCGCATAAATTACCAGCTGTTTATCCTGCGGCTTCGGCCGCTCAATCCAGAACTCTTTAAAGCGCGGGAACTCCTCACCGGAAGGCAGCGCGGTATCAATCGCCAGACCACGCGCCGACAGGCCATACACCTGGCCTTCGCCAATCACGCGGAAATAGCTGGCACCCAGGAAGCTGGTGATCTCATCGTCTTTACCCTTTTTATTTAAAGGATACAGCACTTTGAAACCGGCAAAACCGAGGTTTTTCACCGCATCGGCATCGTGTTTCACGTTGCCGAAATTGAAGTAGTCAGGGTTATATTTGATTTCACGTACCGAAGACGCGGTGACTTCATTGATTTTCACCGGCGTGTCGAAATACATGCCCTGATGATAGAACTCGAGCTTAAACGGCGTGCGCAGTTTGCCCCAGTATGCTTTGTCGTGGTTAAACTGGATCTGCTGATAGTCAGCAAACTTCATTTCACGAAACTGAGAGGGTAAATTGCTTTTTGGCGCTTCAAAACCTTTCCCTGCCAGCGCCTTAGCTTGCTTTGCCACATCATCAATGTTGAACGCCCAGCTATTGTTGGCGTACAACGCCAGCAGAACTGCTGCGCCTACCCAGCGCATCTTCACCAGCCCGCCATTATTCTTCACTTTAGTCAGCACATCCCCCCCTTTCGTGTGCTTAGATCAAACCCATTTATCTTAAAGGATTATTCGGTTTTCCGACAGCTTATGTAAAAGATTGTTCCCCTGATTCGTAAGCCGAAAGTGTACTTTTCGGATAATTAAACCCGGAAGATTAAGAAACAGATTCACCTGATAGTATACGCTGTTTACAGCCGGTAGAATTTCGTCCGGCATAATCCGGTTTCAGGGTGAAACCGGCAAGTAAACTGACAAACCGGAAGCTTATGAGTTCAGCCAAACCCGAACGTGAATATTTCCTCGACTCGATTCGAGCGTATTTAATGCTGCTGGGCGTGCCTTTTCACGTCTCACTGATTTACTCGACCCAACGCTGGTCGGTTAACAGCCAGGACGCCTCACTGTGGCTGACGGTGCTGAATGATTTTATTCACGCCTTCCGCATGCAGGTGTTCTTTGTTATTTCAGGTTATTTCTCGTATATGCTCTATCTGCGCTATCAGCCCAACAGCTGGCTGAAGGTGCGGCTGGAGCGCGTCGGCATTCCGCTGTTAACCGCAGTGCCGCTCATTACCCTGCCGCAGTTTTTTATGCTGAAAAATCTCACCAGCAAAGTCGGCGACTGGGCAAACTTCTCGCTGTATGACAAGTACAACGCGCTGATGTGGGATCTGATTTCGCACCTGTGGTTTTTACTGGTACTGGTGATTCTCACCGCGTTTGGCATGCTGAGCTTCCGCTGGCTGCGCGATCAGCAGCGCCGCATCGATTATCAGCAGGTTGGCTGGGGCAAGCTGACGCTGGCCCTGCTGGCCTATGCGCTGGTGTGGTGCGCCTTCCGCCGGCTGATTTTCCACTTTGCTCCCGCGCTGTTAATGGATGGCCTGTTCAGCATTGCGGTAATGCAGTCGCTGTTCTTCCTGCCGTTCTTTATGCTGGGTGCGCTGAGCTGGAAACATCAGGCGCTGAAAGCGCTGTTTGTGCGTTTTAATCCGGTGATGTGCTTTGGTGCCATTGCGGTGTTTATCGCGTACAGCCTGAATCAGCGCTACAGCAGCGGTGAAGGCTGGCTGTACGAGCTTGATGCCATCATTTCTACGCTGATGGGCTTGTGTATGCTGAACGTCTGCTTTAGCTTCGGCCACAAGCTGCTGAACAGCCACTCGCCGCGCATCATGTATCTGGTGAACGCGTCGCTGTTTATTTATCTGGTGCACCATCCGCTGACCATCCTGTACGGCATCTACGTTACGCCACACATCAGCAGTAATACGCTGGGCTTCTTTGTCGGCCTGCTGATGGTGTTTGGCGTTGCCTTTGCCCTGTACGAGATTCATCTGCGTATCCCGCTGCTGCGCTTTTTGTTCTCCGGCAAGCCGCAGCGCAAACCAGAGACCTCCGCGCAGACGTAACGGCGTGCTTACCCGCCGGGCTGCGCGCGGTGCAGCCCGGCTATAGCAGCCACTCCACCGGCAGACGCCATACCAGCCGCACCAGCAAACGCTGCAACAGCGTGCACTGCGGCTCGTGCTTATGCACCACTTCCCGCGCTTCGCCGCTGTACTCCACCCAGTTAACGCGGCCCCACTTATCCAGTCGCAGTGCCCAGGCGCGGTCGCGCATGCCGCTGCTGAAGCGCTGATGGGTCTGCTGCGCCAGCGCTTCGCTCTCAATCACCAGCCCCATCTCCGTATTCAGCACCGCCGAACGCGGATCGAAATTAAACGAGCCAATAAACACTTTGCGGTTATCGACGGTGAAAGTCTTGGCGTGCAGGCTGGAGCCGGAATTCCCGGTCAGGCCGCGATCGTGCGGGGCATCCGCGGCATTGGCCTGCGGCTTCAGTTCGTAGAGCGCAATGCCGTGACGCAGCAGCTTCTTGCGCCAGCGCGCATAGCCGGCGTGAACCACGGTGACATCATTGGCGGCCAGCGAGTTAGTTAAGATGGCGATCTTAACGCCCCGCCGCTTCAGCGCCAGCAGCTGCGCCACGCCGGCACGGGTCGGGACAAAATAGGCCGAGATGATATCGAACTGCTGCTGCGGCGTGCCGATCACCTCCAGCATGCGCTGCGGCAGCAAAGAGGAGCGCTTCGCTTTGCCCAGCCCTTTGCGCGGATCGTCACTTAACAGCCGCGTGTGTGCCCAGGTCATGCTCAACGAGCCCTGCTCCAGCTGGCTGACAAACGAAGATTTCTCCAGCCGCGCCAGATAGCGCTGCACCGCCTCGCTCTGCTGCCACTCCGGCGGTAAACGCACCGCTTCATGCGGCGGTGCGCCGGTGTCCACGACGCTGCGCAATGGCGATACCGCTTTGCTGTGCCAGTAGCGGGCGAAATCTTCCGCCACTTCATCTACCGCCGGTCCCAGCGCCAGCACGTCGAGATCGGTAAACAGCGGCTCATTGCCGGTGCCAAAATATTCGTCGCCGATGTTACGGCCACCCACCAGCGTTACCGCGCCGTCCACGGTCAGGCTTTTGTTGTGCATCCGGCGATTCAGGCGGGCGAAGTCAGTCAGATAGCCCAGCGCGCGCAGGGTTCGAAACGAGAAGGGATTAAACAGCCGCACGGCGATATTCGGATGCCGATCGAGTTCGGCCAGCGTTTCATCCAGCCCGGGCGTATTGTTGTCATCCAGCAGCAGGCGCACCTGCACGCCGCGCTCCGCCGCATCCAGCAGCGCGCTGAACAGCAGGCGTCCGGACATGTCGTTGTGCCAGATGTAATACTGGACGTCGATGGTGTGCTGCGCCATGCCCATCAGCAGATAGCGTGCCGCAAACGCATCCAGCCCATCGTTCAGCGGATGAATGCCGCTCAGTCCCGGATGACGGGCACATTGCTGTTGCGCATGTTCTCTCAGCCCGTCGCCCGGCCGTTCGCGTGAGGAACGCAGTGCCGCTTCGCTCATACTCAATCCCTGCTTACCCTGAAGCTGTTATTGTTGGTATCACCGCACGTAAAGGCAATCAGAGCCGTCTACTTCCGCGTCGGGTGCGGCGTTAATTTAGTCTAGACTTAGCCAGGCGTTCTGCATCCGGCGTTCTTCGTGAGGAGAAGATCATGACTCAGCTATCCCCGCGCCATCAGCCCCGGCTATTTCGCAGCTTTTTTCAGGGCAGCTTCCCCTGCTCTACCGCCTGCCGCAGCGGCGGGCGACGACTGGATATGGTCATCAGCAGCGGCCACGACATGCTGCTGGAGAAAGATTACGCCGCGCTGGCGCAGGAGGGATTGCGCACCGCGCGCGACGGCGCCCGCTGGCACCTGATTGAGGCCACGCCAGGTGAATACGACTGGCGCACCTTTCTGCCGATGATTCACGCGGCGGCGCGTCATGATTTACAAATCATCTGGGAGCTGGCGCACTTTGGCTACCCCGATCATCTCGATATCTGGAAGCCGGCGTTTGTGGAGCACTTTGGCCGCTTCGCGCGCGCCATGGCTCAGCTGATGCGGGATGAGGGCGTGGAGCAGCCGTTCTTTACGCCTATCAATCAGATATCCTTCTGGTCCTGGGCCGGCGCCGATGTCTCGTGGCTCGATCCCTACGCCAGCGCGCGCGGTCGCGAACTGAAACGTCAATTGGTGCGCGCCTCGCTGGCGGCCATGCACGCCATTCGCGACGTCTATCCGGACGCCCGCTTCGTGCTGACCGACCCGCTGGTGCAGATCGCCGCCGATCCGCACAACCCCGACAGTAAACCCTATGCCGACAGCCAGCATCAGGCGCAGTTTGAAGCCTGGGACTGGCTGGCAGGACGCGATGCGCCGGAGCTGGGTGGTCAGCCCGATTTTCTCGACATCCTGGGGCTGAACTATTATCCCGACAACCACTGGTTCTTCTCCGGCGACACCATTCCGCCCGACCACCCGCAGCGTCAGCCGCTGCACCGGCTGCTGATGCAGTGCTGGCAGCGTTATCAGCGCCCGCTACTGCTGGCAGAAACCGGCGCGGAAGGCGACGCGCGCGCGCCCTGGCTGCGGCATGTCAGTGATGAAGCGCGGCTGGCCTTAGCGCAGGGCGTGGCGCTGGAGGGCATTTCGCTCTATCCGGTGGTGGAGTATCCGGCGTGGGCCGACGATCGGCGCTCGCCTGGCGCGCTGTTTGGTCTGGGCGATCCCAATGGCAATCGCACCCTGCACGAAGCGCTGGCGCTGGAGTTACGCAGTCAGCAGATTAAATGGCGCACCCAGGATTAAGAGTGCTGCACCGGGCTGGCGGTTTTGGGCGGGCAGGTTTGTACATCCAGTGACGGATCGGCTGGATGGCGCACGTCCGTCAGCCAGGTCATGGTGAAAAGGAACACTACGCCGATCAGGCAGGCGGAAAGCAGTCCAATGATGGCGATCAGTTTGTCATCCCGGGATTCCATCGACATCTCCTTGCGGGCGTCCGTAGTCGGTTGCTGGCCTCAGCTCATCCATAATGTAAGCATCAGGACGAAGATTATAAGGGTAACCGAGGTCACTGCAAGTACCACAATGGCGAAGTGCGCATCATCCAGCGGTTGCCGTAAAGGTTCGTCGTGATCGTCAGGTGGCGCGGGTGAACTCATGATGACTCAACAGGAAAGAGGCGTTTTTCAGCGGGATTGCCGCACAGAGTGTAATGGAATAGCGGCCAACGTACAGCACTATTTCTGGCGGAAAAGACCACGGAGCGTCACTACGCCCCGTGGTGGCCGCTTAGAAATCGTAGCTCATGCTGATTTTCAGCGTGCGCGGGTCGCCCTGCGCGAGATAGGTGCCGGTGTCATCAACGTTTGACCAGTACTTCTCATTGGTGACGTTTTCGACCGCCACGCGCCACACCAGATCGTTCTGATTCACCTTCATGCGGTAACGCATACCGAGATCCAGCGTGGTGTAGCTGTCCAGCTTGAGGGTGTTGGCCGAGTTGGCATACTGAGAGCCGCTGTGGTTGAGCAGCGCCGTGGCCGTCAGCCCCTCCACCGGCTTGATGTCATACTCCGCGCCCAGCACGTAGGTGTAGCGCGGCACGCCGATCGCCTGTTTGCCATCGTAAGTGCCGCCGGCGGTTTTCTTCATCACCGGATCGATCCAGGTGGCGCTGGCGTTGAGGCGCAGGCCCAGCACCGGCTCACCAAACACGTTGGCTTCCACGCCGCGATGGCGCTGCTCGCCATCCATGACGTAGACATTGTCACTGTTGATCAGGCCGGACGGTTTCTGGATTTCAAACAGCCCCAGCGAGCCGCCGATGCGGCCGAAATCCGTTTTCACACCGATCTCATTCTGCTTCGAGTGCGCCACGCCGGTCACGGTGCCATAGTTGACGGCGTCTTTAGGTGCCACTTCACCAGGCTGCAGCGCTTCCGTATGGTTCGCGTACAGCGCCACTTCTTTCCATGGCTTGTAAACCACGCCGTACGTTGGCATCCAGCGGTCGTTGGTGAAGCGCGAATCAACGCTTTCCGCGCCGGTGTTGTAGTTATAGCTGCGCACCACCACTTTCTGATGGCGTGCACCGACGGTCACCAGCAGCGTATCGTCCAGTAATCCCAGCGTATCGCTCAGCAGATAGCCCTGAGTGCGGGTGCGCGACGTGGTAAGCGGATCGGAGAACTTGCCGCCGGCGAAGGTGGCCGCCGGTTCCGTCACGTCACCGCTGTGGTAGATATTAAACGGCGTGCCCACCAGCGACATGTCGTAGGCATTTTTCGCATTGGTGGTCAGCGCCGAGTAACCCACGTTGACTTTATGGCTGACAAAACCGGTGTGGAACTCACCGCGCAGCCCCACCATGCCGCTCATGTTGTCCTGAATACGGTTGGAGTAGAAGCTGCTGATGGTACCGTCACCGTTGCTGTTGGTAATGGTCGGCGCGCCGTAGTTGCCGGTTTCATGGGCGTGCTGTGCGCCGAGGCCGGTATAGGCCGTCCAGCTGTCGGTAATATCGTATTCTGCTTTGGCGATACCGAATTCAGATTCCATATCGCTGTACACCCATTTCTGGCTGTAGTTGTGCGAATTTGACGGCACCGCCGGGATCACGCCGGCGCTGGCGAATTTCACGCCCTGTAAGCCGTCATGGAAGGTTTTCTTCTGATAGCCAACGTCCAGCGAGGTGCGCAGCCGGTCGCCGCGATAATCAAGACCGACCGAAGCCGCCGTGGTGCGTTTTTTCTCGCCGTCAACGCCGGTTTCGCCCTCGCGATGCACGGCGTTAAACCGCACGCCAAACTGATTGTTATCGCCAAAGCGACGCCCCACGTCCAGCGTTCCGCCGACCTGAGACGAGGAGGTGTAATCGAGGCCCACGCGATTGATCGGCGTATCTTCGGCATGTTTCGGCTCGAGGTTGATCATACCGCCGACGCCGGAACTGGCTGCGCCGTTAACCAGACTGTTGGCGCCTTTGAAGATCTCCACGCGATCGATCAGCGAAGCGTCCATCACCTGGCGCGGCACCACGCCCGGCAGACCGCCGAAAGTCATATCATCGCCGTCGAGAGTGAAACCCCGAATGCGGTAAGTTTCAGCAAAATTGCCGTAACCTTTGACGTTCTGCACGCCCGCATCGTTGCGCACCACATCGGCGATGGTTTGCGCTTGCTGGTCCTGAATCATTTTTGCCGTATAGCCGATGACGTTGAACGGCACGTCCATGGCGTTTTGCTCGCCCAGCATGCCGAGGCGACCGCCGTGGGCAATCTGGCCGTCGAGAAAGGCCGGTACTAAGTCGTTGCCGCCGGGTTTGAATTCACTCTGCGGCGTGGCGGTAACGGTCAGCGTCTGCTGTTCGTTAGCGCCCTGAGGAGCATTACTGGTGTTAGTGGTAGCAGCCATCACTGGCAAACAACCGGCGCTGACCAGCATGGCCAGCAGCGTCGGTTTCATTCCGGGATTGAAAGGCGTTCTGCGCATGGTTATCCCCTGATGTAAATTATACTGAGAATCATTATTATTGCGGTTTGCGATTATGCGCAGCGTACAGACAAATGCAAGCGAAATCCGGCGGTGTATCACCGCCAGAGGCATCATCGGGGAGGAAGATTCCCGCCGGGCGACGGGAATGAGGGGTAAACGGAGAGACTCAGGCGTCGCGCCAGCGTTTAAACACCAGCGAGGTGTTGATACCGCCAAAAGCAAAGTTGTTTGACTGGACGTAATCGGTCTGAAGCTGCCGGGGCGCGCCAGTGATGTAATCCAGCTCACCGCATTCGGCGGCGGGCTGCGTCAGATTCAGCGTTGGCGCAAACCAGCCCTCACGCATCATCTCAATACTCATCCACGCTTCCAGCGCGCCGCAGGCACCCAGCGTGTGACCGAAGTAGCTTTTCAGCGAAGAGATGGGCGTACGATTGCCAAAAATCGCTGCCGTCGCCTGGCTTTCGGCAATATCGCCGCGATCGGTGGCGGTACCGTGTGCGTTAATGTAACCAATCTGCGCTGCCGTCACCCCTGCGCTGTCCAGCGCGCGCTGAATACAAATCTGCATGGTTTCACGCTGCGGCTGAGTGATATGGGCCGCGTCACAGTTAGTGTGAAAACCGACCAGCTCCGCATAGATGGTCGCGCCGCGCGCCTGCGCATGTGCCAGCGATTCCAGAATCAGCGTGCCCGCCCCTTCGCCAATCACCAGACCGTCGCGCTGTTGATCGAACGGTGCCGGCGAGGTGTGCGGCGCGTCGTTACGCTGGCTGGTGGCAAACAGCGTATCGAACACGGCGGCTTCCGAGGGGCACAGCTCCTCTGCCCCGCCCGCGACCATCACGGTCTGATAGCCATGGCGAATGGCTTCCCACGCGTAGCCAATCGCCTGGCTGCCGGAAGTGCAGGCGCTGGACGTGGGGATCACGCGACCGCGCAGACCAAAAAACAGCCCGGCGTTTACCGCCGTGGTGTGCGGCATCATCTGCACGTAGGTGGTGCCGGTGATGTTGTTGGTGTGCTTTTCCGTCAGCATGGTGGCGAATTCGCTCACCGGACCGGTGCTGCCGGTCGAAGACCCATAGGCGATGCCGGTTTCACCATTGGTCAGCACCGGATGGTCAATCAGGCCGGCCTGCTCCAGCGCCAGCTCGGTGGCACGCGTCGCCAGCAGTGAGACGCGGCCCATGGCGCGGATGCGTTTACGCGTGTAGTGCGGCGGCAGCGTGAAGTCATCGATCGGCGCGCCCAGCAGCGTGTGCAGGCCATCATAGACTTGCCACTCCGGCATTTTACGTACCGCATTCTGGCCCTGTTTAATGCGCTGCGCCACCGCGCTCCAGCTCTCACCGAAAGCGGTGACGCCGCCCATACCGGTAACCACTACCCGCTGCATCACAACATCCCTCCGTTGATGGAAATCACCTGCCGCGTAACGTAGCCAGCGATATCCGACATCAGATAGCTGGCCAGGCCAGCGACTTCGTCTGCCGCGCCCATACGTTTCATCGGAATGATTTTCAGCGCTTCGTCGATTACCTGTGGCTCAAGATCGGTCATGCCGGTATCGATCAAACCTGGCGCGATACAGTTAACGGTGATTTTGCGTTTCGCCAGTTCAATCGCCAGCGCTTTCGTGGCGCCGATGATACCGGCCTTGGCCGCGCTATAGTTGACCTGCCCGCGGTTGCCCATCATGCCAGATACCGAAGAGAGGGTAATGATGCGTCCGCCCTGGCGCAGGCCGATCATCGGCATGACGCAGGGATGAATCACGTTGTAGAAGCTGTCGAGGTTGGTGTGGATCACGCTGTCCCATTCGTCTTCGGTGAGCGCCGGAAAAGCACCGTCGCGGGTAATGCCCGCATTGCTGATCACACCATAATAAGCACCGTGCGCAGCGATATCCTGCTCCAGCGCGTTACGCGTGGCTTCCCGCTGTGCCACGTCAAACTGCAGCGTGCGGCCGCGGCCGCCTGCGGCAACGATCTGCGCCAGCGTCTGCTGCGCACCGGCGGCGTCGCGGTGGTAATGCACCACAATATCAAATCCGTCGGCGGCCAGACGTAAAGCCATGGCACGGCCAATACCTTTACTGGCCCCGGTTACTAATACGCTGCGGGTCATCACTCGGTTCCTTGTTGCGCTAATCGGGTTAATTCGTCGTCGTCGGGCTGGTAGGTGTTCAGTCGTCCGCTGGCCAGCAGGCTGGTGCCGCAGCGGATCTCGCCCTCAAAACTGCCCAGCTTGTCATCGCGCATCAGCAGGTGCATCTCAATCTGCAACGCACTGTGTGCCGCGAAGGTGGACGCACTGGCGCGATAGCCGCGCCCGCCCAGCAGCATGCCGGGGCGGATGTCACTGGCGCCGCGCTGGCGGGCATGAAAGCCGGACCAGACGCCCACGGTCTGCGCCATAATCTCGACGCCAAACCACGCCGGCAGTTCGCCCTGCGGCGTGAGAAACGGTGCCAGCACGCCGTGCGGGCTCACCGTGACCGCACAGACAACGCTGTCTGGCGTGACGTCAAGCACGCGCTCAAGCAGCAACAGCGGCGCGCGATGCGGCAGGTAATCGCCCACCGGCAAAAAATCATTCATGCGAAGATCCTACAATCAGGCAGGTATTGTTCCCGCCAAAGGCAAATGAGTTGGAGGCAATCACCGGGCGCGCCAGCGGCTGTGCCACCGTCAGCAGTCCACAGGGCGGCAGCGTACTATCCTGCGTCGCATGCGAAAAATCCTGCGGCGGCAGCGACAACTGTTGCTGGATAATCAGGGCCGCCAGCGCGGCTTCGGTGGCGCCTGCTGCGCCCAGCGTGTGGCCAGTGAGGTGCTTGGTGGAGCTGCACGGCACGGCATCGCCAAACAGGCGGTGAATCACCGCTGCTTCAACCTGATCGTTGAGCGGCGTGGCGGTACCGTGCAGATTGATATAGCCCACCTCGTGCGGCTGCAAACCGGCCTGCTGCAGCGCCATGCGCATGGCGGCTTCCGCGCCCACGCCCTGCGGATGCGGCGCTGACATGTGCCAGGCATCTGACGATTCACCGCAGCCCAGCAGCGCCAGTGGCTGTGGCTCGCGCGTCAGCAGCAGCAGCGCCGCCGCTTCACCAATCGAAATACCGTCGCGCCCGGCGCTGAACGGTGCGCAGTGATGTTCCGACAGCGAATCGAGGCTGGCAAAGCCGTTAATCGGCATGCGGCTGAGCGAGTCCGCACCGCCAACCAGCGCCACGTCGGCCAGACCGGCAGCAATCAGCCGCGCCCCGCTGATGATGGCGCGCGCGCTGGAGGAGCAGGCCGTAGAAATCGTGTACGCCGGGCCATCCAGCTGCAGATAGTGCGCCAGAAAGCGCGACGGATCGCCCAGTTCCTGCATCCGGTAGTCATAACCGGCATGACCGCCGTCCGTCTGCCGATCGCCCTCATCCACGCCGGAAGTACTGGTGCCCAGCACGGTGGCCACGCGGGCGCGACCATAGCGCGTAATCGCCTCATCCAGCGCTGGCTGACACTGCTGCAGCGCCGCCAGCAGCAAACGATTGTTACGCGTATCATGCGCCGCCAGTTCAGCCGGTACCGGCGGCAGCGCGCCCGGCACTTCACCCAGCCAGCAGCGTTTGCCCTGCGCTAACCAGCCGTCACGCGGCTGCATGCCGGGCGCTGTGCCCTGCTGTAGCTGGGCGGCAATCTGCGCCAGGCTGCTGCCCAGCGCATTGACCATGCCAAAAGCCGACAGGTAAATCATGAGGAGGCGTCCAGATGCTGGATGTGAATCTGATAGCCAAAGGCGCGCTGATCAACGCTAATCGGCTCACGCTGTTCCCCGCGCTGCAGATAATGAATCTGGCTGATCAGCTGGCCGGAAGCATCGCGCAATTCGCGCCGGTCGCCCACATCGCGTAGCGTCCAGCCGGACGGCAATTGCGGCTGCCACGCGCTGACCGGCCAGTAGCTCAGCATAATATCGGCCAGCACCTGGCTGGCTGGCGGCAGGTCGGGCAGCGCCATCATCTGCTGGGTATGAATCCCCTGTTGATCGTAAGTGACGCGGAATAGCCGGATGCCAAGCGATGACAGCCCGGCCAGCGAGATCTGCTGCGCATTCGCGCTGAGCAGCACCAGCAATGACTGGGTTTTGCCCTTCACGCGCCCGGTCAGCAACTGCTGCTGCTGAAAGCCGGGCGAGATACCCGGTGCCGGCAGCGTGACGCGCACGCCGGGTTTGAGCCAGGCCGTGGGCCGGCTGGACTCGTCATGGTGAGACGCACATCCGCTCAGCAGCAGGCTGAGCGCCAGCAGTAACGCACCCATTCTCATCGTGATTTCCTTTTTCCGCCCGCCAGCGCCAGCGGCGCCAGTAAAAATGCACAAAAAATTCCGCTGCACAGCACGGTACCAAAGCTGCTGATGGCGCTGGTGCTGCTGAATACCAGCATGCCCAGCGTCAGCAGCGTGGTCATCATCGCCAGCGTCACCGCCAGCATCGACGTCAGCGGCGTGCCGCGCGGATTACTGAAGAACAGCGTGTAATTGATGCCAATGCCCAGCACCAGAATCAGCGCCAGCAGCGCAAACAGATTCAGACTGGCACCCAGCCAGCCGAGCGTGGCCAGCGCGGCCGCCAGCGACAGCCATGACGGCAGCGCGCTGCGCAGCCCGGCTTTGAGGCCAAGGCGCAGGGTATAGCTGACGGTGATCAGCAGCAGCGCCAGCGCCAGCAGGCCGCTTAGCAACGTGCGCCAGAAGCCAAACAGCTCATCGTAACGGGCCTTGCGATCAACCCAGCTCACACCTGCCTGCGCTGTCGCCAGCTTTTGCAGCGCGGCACTGTTCTGCACGCCGCTCACCGGGACCAGCACGCTGCTGCGTCCGTCAGGCAGCGACAGCCACAGCAACCGCCAGCCTTCACTCAGCGGACTCGCCAGCCACGCCTGCACGCTGACCGGCATCGGCTGCAGACTGGCCTGCGCCGGATTAATCCCGGCCTGTTGCAGACGCGCCATGATAGTTGGGGCCGCCTGCTGTAACAGCGCGACATCCTGCTGCTGCTGTTCAAGCGTGCTGAGCGGCAGCAGGCGATAGCTCGCCAGCCAGCCCTGCTGCTGCGCGCGCTGCAGTTCGGGCGCCAGCGCATTAAGCCGCTGCAACACCTGCTGCTCGTTATCACCCCAGACGACAAACCAGGTTTGATCGGCCTGTTGCCCGGTGAGCTGCGCCAGCTGGCGATCCTGCGCCAGCAGCTGCGCCGGCGCGCTCTGCAGATGAGCAATATTATCGTCGACGCGCAGCTGTAAGATGCCGCTCAGCGCGTAAAGGGCTACCAGCAGCGGTAACCCGACGCGCAGCCCGCGCTGGCGGCGCCACGCGGCCAGCCAGCGCGCCAGCCACACCATCGCCGGCACCGGTCGCACCGGCAGACCGCGCACCAGCCACGGATAGAAACAGATCACCGTCAGGCACGAGGCGCTCAGGCCGCTGGCGGCAAATACCGCCAGCTGGCGCAGCCCGGGAAACGGTGCCAGCAACATCAGCAGCCAGGCGATCGCCGTGGTGCCCAGCGCCAGCAGCAGCGTACCGCGCACTTTATGCAGACTCTGCCACGGTGTGGCGTGCTCGCCGTGCACCATGCGTTCCGTCAGGTAGTACAGCGTATAATCGGCCGAGATGCCGACAATACTGAGACTCATCACCAGCGTGGTGAGATGCAGCTCACCAAAAAACAGCAGCGTGAACACGGTGCCGGCCATCGCCCCGATGGCTACCGACAGCGCGCTCAGCGCCAGCGGCCGCAGTGATCGAAACACCAGCCACACCAGCAGCAGCAAACCGCCCAGCGTCACGCTGCCCAGCGTGGCAACATCATGCTGCGCGCGCTGGCTGGCATCGTCGCTGAACAGCACCGTGCCGCGCGTCAGCAGCTGCGCCTGCGGCCAGCGCTGTTTCAACTGCTGCTCAAGCTGATGCAGCGCGCTGACCAGCTGATGGCTCTGCGCCATGCTGAAGGCGTTATGTACCAGTTCGCCGTGCAGAAAATACCAGCGGCGCTGCTGCGCATCGCTGACCGTCAGCCAGCCGTTGTGCAGCACCATTTTGCTGGCGTTCTGCTGCAGCGCCAGCTGCGCGCCACGCACCAGCAGCAGCGGGTCACCGGCAAGCTCTTTGCTGCTCACCCCGGCAAACGCCGAAAACAGCTGCGCCAGAATCCAGTCGGCCTGCGCGCCGCCGCCGTGCTGCAGTCGCGCACGCGTCAGCGGATCGATCAGCCCGTTGCGATGCTGATAAGCAAAGCTTCCCCAGCGCTGCAGCTGATCATCATCCAGCGCGCCGCTAACCTCACTGAGCATCGGCAGTGCCCGGAGCTGCGCCTGCAACCACGCGGCGGCGGCGTCACCGTCCGCACCAGGCGCACTTACCAGCCACACCAGCTGGCGGTCGAGCCGCTGCATAAAGCCCTGCTGAATCTCCGCCGGTGCCTGGCCAAGATTCTGCTGCGGCAGCAGAGCCAGCACGCTGCTGTTAATGTGGCTGCGCGGCAGTAACCAGGCCAGCGCCAGCATCAGCAGCAGACAGACGGCCAGCCAGGCGCGCGCGGCAAAAATCTCACTGCGCTGCGGCAAAACGGGCTCGCTCTTCATCAGTCAGTTGGCCGGGCTGCGTACGGGTATCGCTCAGGGTGATTTCCGTTTTATCGCCCTGGCGGTCATCCAGCGTAATGCGGTTGAGATACGCCGCGCCCTGCAGATCGATGCGGTTGAAGATCTTATTCAGCGGTGCCGCTTTCGGCGTCAGGCTCAGCTGCCAGCCGTCGCCACCGTCATCGTGGAAATCGAGCACAAAATTCTCGCGCAGTACCTGCTCATCCGCCTGGAACAGCGCGCGCAACAGATGGTTAAACTGGAACATCTGCGGATTGCTGTCAGCGGTGATCACCTGCGGTGGCTGGCCGCTCATGCTTTGCACCATGCGGTGATCATCCAGAATCAGCGTCATCGGGAACGGTGTCGCCTGGTGCCACCACAGCCCCTGCTGCTGAGCAATCAACAGCTGGCCGCGCGACACCAGCGGCTGTGCCATGCCAGCGATGCTGCGCACCTGAACAAAGCTGGCGCGAATCACCGGCTGGCTGGCAAAGCGCTGCTGTAGCTGTTCCAGCGTCACCGCGCTGGCGCTGGCGCTGAGCAACGTCAGCAGCAGGCAGAACAGACGAATCATGATGACACCCCCAAACGCTGCAGCAGAATATCCGGCGAGACAAAGCACATCTCCTGCGTGCTGGCGCTGACCGCCACCTGCAGCGTGTGCGCTTTGGTGGTCACCTGCCCGGCAGCGTTACGGATGACATAATCGATGCGCAGCCGGTTTTCATATTCGCTGATGCTGGCTTCAACACGAATGGCCTCTTCACAGCGCAGCGGCAGGCGGTATTTAACCCGGGTATCGACCACCGGCCAGACGTAGCCGCTGGCGCTCATCTCTGCATAGCTGTAGTTGATGCTGCGCAGCAGCGCTTCACGCGCCACTTCGAAGTAGCGGAAATAGTTGCCGTGCCACACCACGCCCATCGGATCGCAGTCATGAAACGAGACCACCCGTTCAATCTCCGCGCGCCAGCTTGCGTCACGCATCGCGTTGCTCCTCTTCGGGCAGAGCCCAGAAATCGTAAAAGTTAAACCAGTCCAGCGGTGCCAGCAGGGCATGATGCTGCAGGCGCGCAGCGTAGCGATCGACCGCCGCCTGCAGCGCCTGCTGTCGCCCATTGCGCGGCAGCGGTAAAGGATCGGCAAAGGCCTCGCAGTGCACGCGCAGTTTGCCCTGCTGGCGCAGCGCGAACATCAGCAGCACCGGACAGCGCAGCGCCGCCGCCAGCACAAAGGGTCCCTGCGGGAACGGTGCCGGTTGGCCCATAAATTCACTCCACACCACGCGCCGTTCGCCGCCGCGCTGACGCTGCACGGCGGTGCGGTCGCCAACAATGGCCACCCACTCACCGGCATCCAGCTTTTGCTGCAGTAAAATTGCGGTGTCCGGGCCGATATCACTGACCGGCAGCAGATTGACGCCCGCCTGCGGCGCAATGCTCTCCAGCACTGCGCGGAAGCGCTGGGCGTTGTCGGTGAACACCAGCGCGTTGATCACCAGACCGCTGACCTGCTTCGCCATCGCCCGGCAGGCTTCGATATCGCCCAGATGCGAGGCGAGAATCAGCTGGCCTTTGCCTTCAGCGGCGCGAATCACCGTTTCCGCACCGGGCGCGAAGTCGATATCGCGTCCCCATTGCAGGTCACCGCGCCAGCTGGCGACTTTATCCAGCATGCTGTTGCCAAAACGCAGGAAGTGGCAATAGCTGCTGAGCGGCCGCGGCAGCGCAATCTGCTGTTGATGCGCCACGGCCTGTACGCGCGTCAGCCACTGCTGCGACGCCGCCCGCGCCGCGCGACCGCTGAGCCAGTACACCGCCACCACCGGCCACAGCAGCAGAATAAACGGCAGGCGGCCGGCACGCTGGTACAGCCACAGCATAAAGCGCAGCCCCCACTGGCCGCGGCGCTCTGGCGTCGCTGCCCAGTGCGCCTGCTGACGCCGGCGGGATAGCAGCTGCGGGATGCGTGGCAGCATGCCAAAGAACAGACGGGTGTGCATCCACGAGATACGCAGGTTGTCATGCAGCGCGTCAAAGTGTGAGACGCCGCTCGGCGGATAGGTCACGCGCGTGCGGATAAACCGGCTCGGCGTGCCCTGCCAGTAGAGGCGCACCATGATCTCGGTGTCAAAATCCATGCGCTGGCCGATAGCGCGGCGATCGCACAGCTCAAGCGACGCTGCCAGCGGATAGACGCGGAAACCGCACATGCTGTCTTTCAGCGAAAACGACAGCGTTTCCACCCATACCCAGAAATGGGTGATGTAGCGTCCATAGAGCCGGGATTTCGGGATTGAGGCATCGTACTGCGGCTGGCCGGAGATCAGGCAGTGCGGATAGCGTTCGGCCTCTGCCAGCATGCGCGGTGTGTCCTCCACCTGATGCTGTCCGTCGGCGTCCAGCTGCAGCGCATGACTAAAGCCCACGGCCGCGGCGGCGCGCAGTCCGGCAATCACCGCCGCTCCCTTACCTTGGTTGTGCGGCAGCGTCAGCACCCGGAGCTGCGGCGCATCCAGCGCAGCGATGTGCTGTTTGGTCCGGGCATCGCTGCCGTCGTCGACCACGATCACCGGCAGGTTGAACGGGGCCAGCCGCGCCAGCACCGACGCCAGCATGGCACCGTGGTTGTAGCAGGGAATCAGCACGCAGGGCGCAAAAGAGGCACTCAGCACAGGCGAATCTTCCCGCTGCTGGCGACCTCAGCCTGCGCACCGCGCAGCAGCGCGTAGCGAAAACTCAACAGCGACTTTTCCGGCAGCCACTGCAACTGCAGTTCCAGCTGCGCATCCGGCGGCACCGGCTGCTGGAATTTGATGTTTTCAATCGAGGCAAAACTCTTACCCGGCGCGAGGCGCGTCAGGCCGTAGTGCAGCACCCAGTCAAGCTGCGCCACTCCCGGCAGAATCGGCAGCGTCGGGAAGTGGCCGCGAAACCATAGCAGGTCGGCAGCCACCAGCAGGCGCAGGGTGAGCGTGCCATCCTGCTGTTGCGCGTTTAATTCAACCGGTAACATCAAACAGTTCCTCTATCTGCGGCCATGCGCGTTTGCTCTGCGCGGTGACCGGAATTGCCGTCACCACACGCCAGTAGCGCGGCATGGCGACCGGCTCCAGCCAGGGTTGCAGCGCGCGTTTCCATTGTTGTTTACGCTGGTGCAGCGTGGCGGCGTCTGGCAGCTGCGGCAGCGCCAGCACCACCGCGATGGCATGGCGGCCGTGACGCTGAATCGCCAGCGCGGCGGCATCTTCCACACAAGGCAGCGCCAGCAGGCGACGCTCTACTTCGCTCAGCGACACGCGCTTGTCTTCAATTTTCACCACCCGATCCTGGCGCCCTGCCAGCTGAAACTGGCCCGACGGCTGCTGCACAATACGGTCGTCCAGCGCACAGCCCGCGCGGCTCTCCAGCAGATCGGAGAAGACCTGCCAGCGCTGCGGCGCGATCTCGCGCAGCGAGACGTGGGGGAAACACTGCCACAGCGCAGCGTCATCGCTGGCCCGGCGCCACGCGATCACCCCGGTTTCGGTACTGCCGTAAATTTCATCCACCGCGCAGTCCAGCGTTTGCTGCGCGCGTTGCGCATCCGCGCCCGGCAACGCGCCGCCCGCGGAGACAATCAGTGCACAGGGCGGCGCCACCAGCGCCGTGTCCAGCCGGCGCAAAAACGCCGGGCTGCTGATAAAGGCGTAGCGGCGATCGGCACGCTGATCCGCCAGTTGCTCACCATAAAAAATTTGCTGCGCGGCGAACGGCAGGCCGAGCGCCATCGGCAGAATAATGCGAAAACTCAGGCCATACAGATGCTGATGGCTTACCGAGGCAATGACGTGACACGCCTGCAGACGCGTGCCCCACAGATCGGCCAGCCACTGAGCTTCCAGATCCATAGCGCGCAGTGATTTGACCACGCAACGAGGCGTTCCGGTTGAGCCGGAGGTGAACAGCACCAGACTCGCCTGCGCCGCTATATCTGGCAGGGCGCCCTGCGCCAGCGCGCCGTCCCAGCGTAGCTGTGGCAGGGTGACCGCCAGCGGCATATCGCTGATCACGCCATCAAGACTGTCGTGCATCTCTTCCAGCTGCGCTGCGCGGCAGTGGCCGGGGATGACCGGCGTTTTGCCGGCGTACCAGCTCGCCAGCAGCGCCACGGTAAAGTGGTAACTGTTGTCAAAGCACAGCGCCCAGCGTGCGCCAGGCTGCGCCTGTAGCTGATGGGTTAAGCCCAGCACCTGCTGCCGCATCTGCGCCAGCGTATGCAGCTGTTGCCCCTGCCAGGCGACGAGACGATCGGCGCCGTGCAGCCAGTCGCGAATCGCCACGGCCTTCATGCGTGTTTCCTCATGCGCTGACGCAGCAGCCATTCGCCGCCCATCAGCGCGCCCATCAGCACATAGCTGATGCACCCGTTCCAGAGTGTCCATAGCCGGATATGACTCAGCAGGCAGGTAGTCAGGGCCACGCTGCCGTTGAAAATAAAAAACCCGCACCACACCTGCGTCACGCGTCGGGTATAACGGACGGCACGCGGCGGCAGCTGAGGTTCACGCAGGCGCGCCAGGCGCTCTACCAGCGGCATCGGGCTGAACAGCGACGCGGCGAACAGCAGAAGCAACAGGCCATTCACCACCACCGGATACCACAGCAGCAGATGCTGCGCCCGCAACACGATACTGGCGAGAGACAGCAGGCAGCCGATCAGCGCCAGCAGCAGCAGCGTGCGGTTCAGCGCGCCCTGCGCCTGACGCAGGCTCCAGATGCGCGCCGCAAACACCAGCGCCAGCAGCACCAGCACGCCGCGCCACTGCGGGTGAGTCAGCGCCAGCCATACCAGCAATGGCCAGGCGATCAGCGCCAGCGCGTTCAGCAGCTGCAACAGCCTGTGCATGGCGTTTATCAGGCCTGGTCGCGCATCAGCTGGTCGACGGCGTCAACCACGTCCTGTACGGTGCGCACCGCGCGGAAGGCTTCTGGCTTGATCTTACGCCCGGTGCGTTTTTGCAGATGCACCACCATGTCAACCGCATCAATACTGTCGAGTTCGAGATCTTCATACAGGCGAGCGTCCGGGCGGATCTCGTCCGGATCAATTTCGAACAGCGTAGCCAGCAGCGTCGCCACTTCCTGGTAAATATCTTGTTTATTCATGTCGACGGTTCTCAGGCTTGCTGTTGTTCAACAAAAGCGGCCAGCGTGGCCACGGAAAAAAAGTGCGCCCGCAGCGTTTCGCTCTCGGCGGAGAGCTGCACGCCGAAGCGGTTTTTCACCGCCAGTCCCAGCTCCAGCGCATCGATCGAGTCGAGCCCCAGCCCTTCGCCAAACAGCGGTGCATCGCTATCGATATCATCCGGACTGATATCTTCCAGATTCAGCGTGTCGATAATCATGGTTTTAATGTCGTCAATCAGTGCTTGCATAACTTACTTTGTCTCTTCAGGCACCAGCGCCTGTTGCAGATAACGCGTCAAACGGCGCGCGGCCAGCGGCTGCGCATCCTCATCCGCTTCGTGAAAGGCGTGGCTGGCAATACGCGATTGTACGCGTACCGTAAAAACCGGTTTAACCAGCGGAATCTGATACCAGCGGCTTTGCTTGTCGAGCATACGCTGGGTACAGGTGATATGAATCACGCGCAGATCGCATCCGGCGCGCACCGCAATATTTGCCGCACCGCGCTGCAGTTGCAGCGGCTGGCCGTAGCGGGTGCGCGTCCCTTCGGGGAAAATTAGAATGGTATCGCCGCGTGCCAGCCGCTGCTGGCTATCCGGCAGTAGCGTCTCCGCCTCGCTGTTGATCAGGTAATCGGCTGATTTAATAACGCCGCGGAAGAAAATGTTGTGCTGCAGGTCGGCCTTCACCAGGCAATCCATCTCGGGTAACAGCGAGGCGATCATCACGTAATCGATCAGCGACGGATGGTTGGCGACAATCAGGCAGCCGCGATCCTGACGCAGCGCTTCTGCACCCAGCATCTGATAGTCATACACGCCGACAAAACGGCAGAAGCGCAGAAAGCAGCGAAAGTTCAACGCAATGCTGCGGCGCGCGATCTGCCGCCGGCGCAGACCGTCACGCTGAATCAGCAGCAGCAGGTTGAACCAGATCAGCGACAGCAACAGACCGCCAATGCTGAACAGGCTAAAGCAAAGCGCGGTCATCACCAGCCGCCAGTAATAGTTGCCACCGCGCCGCTGACGCATCGGCATAGCGTTATCCGCCATGAGCACGCTCCCAGCGCCACTGATGACGCTCGCCGGCCAGGGTGAAATCCGCCGTTTCGCTCAGCATCGCATGCAGAAACTGCAGGCTCTGCGGCAGCGCATCGGGCTGAGCGCGGGCGGCGATCGCCGTACAGCGCCACGCTTCGCCGGCGCGCAGCAGCAGCGCAACCGCGTAGGGTGCATTAAAGGTATCGATCTCCGGCAGCCACGGACGGTAGTAGTCGGGCACCAGCCCGTCAAAATCCACCAGCAGCACCTGCCGGTAACCGGCCTGATGCAGCGTGATGACCTCAAGCAGGCCCTGCTGGAAGCTGTCGATGCCGGCAGAAATTGACGATGACACTAATGGCTGACGTGCGGCGATGGTCAGGCTGCCGACCGCCGAGTTGTGCACCGACATCGCGAAGTCGGTGGGGGATAGCGGCTGGCCGTCCGCAAGCGTACGCAGAATACGCAGATTGCGTTCCAGTTCGCCATGGCGGCTGGTAAACACCACGGCGTCAACCGACTGTCGGGCCAGCAGCGCAAGGCCGCACTCAACGGCAGCGCGGCTGCCGGGGCTGAGACGACGGGCAGTCATCATCGGTAAAAACTGAGGTTTGGCGATAGCCAGGCAGGCATCCAGTACCGGCGCGTGTTGCGCCCAGCGCTGCCAGTCGTCGGCACTGCTGTGGCCCGGCGCGATGGCATGCCAGTCAACAAGGGAGTAAGCGAGTTTCATACCTGCATTCTTTCTTCAGCCTCAGGGATGGTCAGATTTTCGCTGCGCGGCATCCCTTCCCTGCTCTCTATTCCAGTCATCCGCCTCACGCGGATGTCGCCGAGTTCTCAGGCGGACATCGGGTCCGCCTGTTTCTATTTCGGCAGCGTGCCAGCTAACTTTACGATTAACTGTTAGCGGCGCGCGTGATGACTTATTTTACCGCCTGCACCGCCAGACGGGTCTGGATGCCCTGGTTCAGGTTCTGAATCCAGCGGTTGTAGTTACGGTGAATCTGGCCACTGCCTGCTTTCAGATTGGTGCTACTGACGTAATCAATGCGGTAGCTGTTAGCAGTATAGGTAATACGGATATTCGCCGTGTGGCCGCGTTCTGCCAGCAGACCATTCATCACGCCCGAACCCGCCGGTGAGATCACCCAGTGATTGGCCGCGCCAGCTTCCACGATAGCGCGCTGCATCTGCTGATCGCTGTAGCTCTGCGCGACCGTCTGGCTGACGTTCTGGATCGGTGCCGTGCGCGATGCACAGCCGGTGATAAATACCGCTGCAACCAGCAGTGCCAGCGTGGCTTTTTTATTCATCATTTCCTTTTCTTCCCCTGTCATGGCAAGCCGCGCAACCACGCGGCCGTGCAGGCAACAACCCCTGCATAGTTCCGTTCAGACTGTGTAAAGCGCCGCGGATAATACCACTAATTGTAAAGACAAGTAAAAAAAAGCATGAACCACTTAAGTTCGGGCTGGTGCTGTTGTGAAAGCGGGGTGAACGGGCTTTAGACGTCATTTATGACCGCAGCCAGGCGGCTGCGGCATGATGATCAACCCTGCCAGCCGCCGCCGAGGGCGCGGTAGAGATCGATTTGCGCCAGCAGCAGCGTGTTTTTCACCGCCACAATATTCAGCTGGGTGCTGAACAGCGTGCGCTGCGCATCAAGCTCATCAAGGTAGGACGCATAGCCATTCTGATAACGGTTGCGCGCAATCCGCCACGCCTCGGCAACGTAGCGCTCCTGCGCCTGCAGTTCCGTCAGCTGCTGCTGGCTGCGCGTAATGGCATCCAGCGCGTTATCCACCTCGGCAAAGGCGTTGCGCACCACTCTTTCGTAGCCGTACAGCGCCTGGTTGCGCGATGCCATCGCCACATCCACCTGTGCGGTCAGCGCTTCGCGGTTGAGCAGCGGTGCCAGCACGCTGCCGCCGATGCTCCACAGGCGGAACGGATTATCCAGCAGATCGTGTAGCTGGCTGCTCTGCAGCGTGCCGGACGCCGTCAGGTTGAGCGATGGCAGCAGCTGTGCCTGTGCCGCCGCCAGCGACGCGTCGCTCGCCAGCAGCAGGCGCTGCGCCTGGACTATGTCAGGCCGGCGATTCAGCAGCTGCGACGGCAGCAGCGCCGGCAGTGCGTGTGGTCGCAGCTGGTCGAACTGGCTGCTGCGCGCAATCTGGCGCGGATTCATGCCCACCAGAATGCTGAGTGCGTTCTCCTGCTGGGCGATCTGATGCTGCAGCTGGGGAATTTGCGCTTTCGCCGTCTGATACTCCGATGCCGCCTGCATCCATTCCAGCCGCGAGGTATAGCCGGTTTCGAACTGACGCTGCGCCAGGTTCAGCGAGTTCTGCCGCGTTTCCAGCGTGGCCTCGGTGACGCGCAGCTGCTCGTCGAGCGCGCACAGGCTGAGGTAACCGGACGCGACCGAGCTGGCCACCGTCAGCTCGGCTGCCGAGGCCGCCGCACGCTGCGCCGCCAGCGTGGCTTCCGCCGCGCGGGTGCTGTTGCTGCGGCTGCCCCACAAGTCGACCTCATAATTCGCCTGCAGCAGTCCCTGAAATACCGCACTTTCGTACGGCTGGCCGGTTGCCGCTGACAGCGCACGCTGATGGGTTGCCGCCACGCCCGCCGACAGCGTGGGGAAGTTGTCGCCCTGCGCAGCGCGCAGCTCGGCGCGATACTGATCGACGCGCGACCGGGCAATGAGAATATCGCTGTTGTGTTGCAGCGCCTGGTTCACCAGCCAGTTGAGGCGATCATCACCAAAGCTGCGCCACCACTGTGCTTCCGGCGCGGCGGCGGGCCCGACCTGCTGGCGCCAGTCGGGCGGAATCGGCAGCGACGACGGCGCCTGCTCCACTTCGCGGGCGCAGCCGGTCAGCAGCATCGCGATGAGCACCGCGAGTAACGGCCGCTTCATAACGCATCCCGGTGTGGTTCGGCGGCGGTATCAATGTCGACTTCCACTGACATCCCGGGCCGCAGCTGCTGCAGTTCATCACCAAGAATTTTGATGCGCACCGGAATGCGCTGGGCGATTTTCACGAAGTTACCGGTGGCGTTATCTGGCGAGATAGCGCTGAACTCAGATCCGGCCGCGGGCGAGATAAACTCAACGCGGCCGTCAAAGCGCTTGCCGTCCAGCGCATCAACGCGGATCGACACCGGCAGACCGGGGCGCACGCGCGCCAGCTGGGTTTCCTTCAGGTTGGCGATCACCCATTTATTATCCGGCACCACCGAGGTCAGCCGCGTGCCGGCAGTAACGTACGTGCCTTTGCGCACCGACAGCTGACCGAGCTGGCCGCTGTCCGGCGCGATAATGCGCGTATTGTCCAGATCGATATTGGCCAGCTCCAGTGCCGCCTGCGCGCTGGCTACGTCGCCGGCCAGCGCCGCGCGGTTAACGATAGTGGTTTGCAGATTCTGCTGCGAGACCGCCACCTGCGCCGCCGCCTGGCGCAGCTGGGCCTGAGCCTGCGCATTGGCTGCGCGCGCGGCGTCACGCTCGCGTACCGACAGCGAGCCATCCGCCGCCAGATTTTCCACCCGCCTCAAATCCAGACTGCTTTTCAGCGCCTGCGCTTTGGCATTCTCCAGCGCGGCTTTATTGCTGGCGATTGTGGCCTCCGCACTCTTCTGCTGCTGCTGGTTGTTATTCTGCGCGGCAATCTTCATCGCCAGCTGTGCCTGCGCCTGATGCACGCGCTGGCGATAGATACGATCGTCAATGGTCATCAGCAGCTGTCCTTTGCGCACCGGCTGCAGATCCACCACCTCAACGTTCGTCAGGTAGCCGCTGACCTGCGGGCTGATAAAGGTCACCTGGCCGCGCACGTAGGCGTTTTCCGTTGACTGGATGGTGCTGGTGAAGGGCCACAGCTGCCAGGCGTATAAGATCACCAGCACGCCCACGATGGCGATACCGCTCCCGGCGGCGATAGAGAGAATGCGTCGGCGGTTGGTGCGCTCGCGCTCCGCAGCCTGTAGATCGTCCTGTTGACTCATGGGGTCTCCGTTCGGTTTGCTGGCGCAGCCTGCTGCTGTTGCTCAGTCAGATTATGTCGCGCCTGGCGCCAGTTGAGATAACGCAGCCGCGTCAGGCGCCACAGCACCCACATCAGCGTTACCATTGCCAGCGCGGCAGTCAGTAAATAGGTATCGTTATAAGCCAGCACGTTGGCCTGCAGCGTGGCCACGGTTTGCAGCTGACTGTTGCTCTGCGCGCTGAGCAGGCCGCTGTCCGCCAGCTGGCTGCGAAACAGCGCGCTGTACTGGCTAAGGCGATCCACCACATTGGGATCGAGCAGCGACAGCTGATCGCCCAGCAGGCTGGAGTGATATTTTTCGCGCCACGTCTGGAAGGTGCCGAGAATGGCGGAGCCAATCAGCCCGCCAAGATTCTGGCTCATGCCAAACAGCACGACAAAACTCACCAGATTTTTCGGCTGAGTCACCACGCCGCCGATGCCAAGCAGCATCGCTGGCCCAAGGAAAAAGGCACTGCTGAAACCGAGCAGAAACTGGCTGAAGTAGAGATTGCTGGCGCGCGTCAGCGGGCTGGATTGCGCATCCATCAGCGAGGCGACAATCATTACGGCCAGCGAGACCACGATTGGCCAGCTCAGATGGTTGGGTTTGATGGTCAGCGCGCTGGCAATCATGCCGCAGATCACGCCCGCAATGATCGCCAGCGCCAGCCCGCGCATCTGATCGTTGAGCAGGCCCAGCTGCTGCAGAAAGCCCACCGCGCCGGTATTCTGCTCGGCCAGCACGATGCGCATCATGATCATCACGATGCCGAGCCGCACGATCATGCCATTGCTCAGCCAGCGGGTGTTAATCAGCGGGTTAGCGCGGTTATGCTCCAGCACCACCGCCGCGACAATCAGCACCAGCGCCAGCGCCAGACAGACACCAAGCCAGGGTGTGCTGAACCACCACTCAATGCGACCGAGCGACAGCACGCCGCACAATAACGCCATGCCCGGTGCCAGCAGCATAAAGGTGACGAAATCGAGCTTTTCGAACGCTTTGATACGGTCGCCCGGCGGCAGCTTGACCACCAGCACGCAGCCCAGCGCAATCATCGCCAGGCCCAGCTCAAAAAGATAGAGGCCGCGCCACTCCTCCAGCTGCAGCAGCTCGCTGGAGAACAGCCGCGCCAGCGGAATCGCCAGCTGTGAGGCGGTGATACCAATCACCAGCGCTTTGAGACGGTGCTTCGCCGGCCAGGCCTGGATCTGATAATAGATGCCCAGCGAGCTGAGCGCCGCGCCCACCATGCCGTGCGCGGTACGCACGATAATCGCCGAGCTGAGATCGTTAGCGAGGATGTGAAAAAACGCCACGATGACGTACAGCACCAGAAAAGCTTCGGTAAACAGCCGCAGACCAAACTGCTGGCGGAACTTCACCAGCAACAGATTAATGGAGATATTGCCCATCACGTAGACCGCCGGCAGCCAGGCGATTTCGTTGCTGTATGCGGCGAAGGTGCCCTGCAGATTGGTGAGGTTGGCGGTCACCAGCGCATTACTCAGCGCGCCGGTAATGGAGATCAGCAGGCCGATCAGACCAAACGCGATGCGTTTCGATGGCGCATGCAGCGGTGTCGAGGGCGATCCCGGCAGCATCGGCTTTTCGTGCGGCAGCCATTCGCGGGGGGCGTACGGGTTACGTTTCGCCACGGCTATACGTTTCCTAAGCGTTCAAGCAGCTGCTGCAACACGTTTTCGGTCACTGCCAGCGCGGCGGGATCGATATCGGCCAGCAGCTGGGCGCGCAGCGCATCCGCCTGCGTTTTCACCGTAGCGAACGCCTCGCCGCCCTGCTCGGTTAACACCAGCAGGCGCTTGCGACGATCTTCCTTTGGCTGCACCCCTGCCAGCAGCTGCTGTTTCACCAGCCGATCGACCAGCGGCACCACACTGGCTTCCTCCAGCCCCAATAGCTGTGCCAGCGCCTTTTGCGTCGGCGGTTCACTGGCGGTCGCTATGCTGGCAATTGCCAGCCAGCTACTCATACTCAAACCGCTCTCTTTCAGGCGACGATCAACCGCCAGCCGCCACGCATGGGCAGTAAGATGCAACAGACGGGAAAACGGTTGTGGATGGTCAGTCAAAGCGTAGTGGCCTAATGGTTAGAGTTCTAACTAAATGGGAGGGTTATTATAAGCTAAGCGACGTGCGAATGAAAAGTTTGCTTACATCAGCAAATTTAGTCGTGCTGCACGCAGATTACCAGTTTCACTTAAGTCGCGGAAAGGCCCGATCAGGTCGTGTGTACAGCTTGCCTGTATAACTTTTTTCGGCAAAATACCCTATAATATTGAGTAAATTAGCCTGATAAGCACGAAATGCACAAGCCGCCGCTTGTACAGATTAGGGGTTACTGTATAACTTTAGCCGCCATGAATCGGTTAACGATTCGGTAACGAATGATGCAGTTGCGTCGCCTCTGAAGGTGTTGTGGATTTCCACCTTCAGAGGTGTCTTTTTGTGTTGGGTGGTGAGTCAGGTTTTTCGCGCCTGTCCGCGCGGAAATATTTCATCCTGGTTGTGCTGGCCGCTGGGCCATCAGCCAATCTTAAGGGCTTACACATGCAAAATGCCGTCAACAGCAGCGATGTCCTCGCTGACAATTTCAAACAGGCCGTCAACAGTGAAACCAATGAGATGGAAGTCTTAGGCCATCTGATTGCTGAAATCCTGCACAGCGGTATGCCGGTGACCAATAAGGCCATTATTGCCGCCCTGATTGGCCGGCTGGAGCAGGAAGCCGATGTCGTCCAGCTGGATGTCTACCGTCACCTGCTGGAACTGGTGGTTCACCAGACTCCGGATGATTTTTCGCTGTAGCCGCAGCGGATTCCAGGGATGGAATCAACCTTATCGCCCCGTTTTACTGGCGCCTCGCGTCATCCCCCGGTAACATCGCCCGCGTTAACTTTTCCATTAAATATTGCTATGCCGTGACGGCATGCGCATCCAATAGAAGAGCCTGCAACAGATGAGTCAAACTGCCGATCGCCCCGCAGCCACAGCGAGCGACATCACGGTCGCACGTGTGCTGCGTTCACCCTCTCTTTTCACCCGCGAGTGCCTGGCCGGGGTGATTACCGCCCTGGCGCTGATACCGGAAGTGATTTCGTTCTCCGTGATTGCCGGCGTCGACCCTAAAGTCAGCCTTGTCGCTTCGGTGGTACTGTGCCTGACGCTGTCGATTCTGGGAGGACGGCCAGCGATGGTCACCGCGGCGGCCGGTTCCGTCGCGCTGGTGATCGGGCCGATGGTGCACGCGCATGGCGTGGAGTACATTCTGCCGGCGGTGATCCTCGGCGGTGTTATTCAGATCATTTTCGGCCTTGCCGGGCTGTCGCGCATGATGCGCTATATTCCGCGCTCGGTGATGATCGGCTTCGTTAACGCGCTGGGCATACTGATTTTCTTTGCGCAGGTGCCGCACGTCTGGGGCCAGTCGGGTCTGGTGTGGCTGCTGTTCGCCGCCACGCTGGCCATCGTGCTGCTGCTGCCCAAAGTGCTTAAAAGCGTGCCTTCGCCGCTGGTGGCTATCGTGGCTGTCACCGCAGTCGCGCTGCTGCTGGGCTATCGCGTGCCCAACGTCGGCGATGAAGGGCCAATGCGCGCCGGAATGCCGGATTTCACTACCCTGCTGGTACCGCTTAATCTGCACACGCTGCAGATTGTCTGGCCCACCGCGCTGTCGGTCGCCTTCGTCGGCCTGATGGAATCCCTGCTGACCGCCAAACTGGTGGATGACATGACCGATACGCCTTCTGGCAAGCGGCGTGAATCCTGGGCGCTGGGCGTCGGCAATATTCTGGCAGGGTTTTACGGCGGTATCGCCGGCTGCGCGATGATCGGCCAGACCATTGTTAACGTTGAGCTGGGCAAGGCGCGTACCCGGGTGTCCACCGTGGCCGCGGCGCTGGTGCTGCTGTTGCTGGTCACCGGTCTGAGCCAGATCATGGCACAGATTCCAATGGTGGTGCTGGCGGGCATTATGATGGTGGTCGCGGTAAAAACCGTGAACTGGCACAGCCTGCAGCCGGCCACGCTAAAACGCATGCCGTGGTCGGAAACGCTGGTGATGGTGCTGACTGTCGCCGTCACGGTGTGGACCGGTAACCTCGCGCTTGGCGTGCTGGTGGGCGTGATGCTCGCCATGATGCTGTTTGCACGCCGCATCGCTCACGTGATCCATGCCGAACGCCAGCTGAGTGACGATGGCCAGCAGGTGCACTACACGGTGCGCGGCCCGCTGTTTTTCGCCAGCAGCAACGATCTGTTTGAGCATTTTGACTACGGCCACGATCCGCAGCGCGTCACCATCGATTTGACCCACGCGCAGATTTGGGATGCCTCCAGCGTGGCGGCGCTCGACGCCATTGAGTACCGCTACCAGCGGCACGGCGCCAGCGTCACCTTCACCGGTCTGGATAACCGCAGCAGCGATTTCCGCGATCGCCTCAGCGGCAATCTCGGCTAGATGTGCGATAGGGACGCCCGACGCGGGCGTCCTGTTCGGTATTATTTCACCAGGGCAAACAGATCATTGAGCGATTCGCTCATGGTTGGGTGGGTAAAAATCTGGTCACGCAGCACGCTATACGGCAGCCCGGCATCCATTACCGTTTTCACGATGTTAATGACTTCATGCGAGTCCGCTGCCAGCAGCGCCACGCCGAGAATCTGCTGGCTGCCATTATCAACCACGGCTTTCAGCATGCCACGGGTGTCGTCAATAACGCGCGCACGTGGAATCGCGGCGACCGGCAGTGTCACCACCTGAATATCCCGCCCCTGCGCGCGCGCCTGCGCTTCAGTCAAACCAATGCGTGATAACACAGGCGTCATAAACACGGAATACGGGATGTTAATGCGGTCTTCGGTGGTGCGCGTGCCCTTACCCAGCAACTGATCGTAAACGATGCGGAAATCATCAAGCGAAATATAGGTAAACTGTGGCCCGCCGGTAACATCGCCCAGCGCCCAGATATGATCCACAGAGGTTTTAAGCTGTTTATCGACGCGCACCGCGCCGCGCGCATCGGTCACCACTCCCGCATTTTCCAGTTTCAGTGCCTTCGTCGCCGGGCGACGGCCCGTGGCGACCAGCAGCACATCGACTTCACGATCGCCCTGTGCGGTATGCAGCGTCACGCTGTCGCGACCGCTGGTTACACGCTGTAATGCAGTGTTGAGCTCGAGCTTAACGCCCTGCTCCTGCAGGATCCTGGCTATCGCCGCACTGATATCATCATCTTCCCGCGCCAGAAATTGCGGTGCACTTTCAAACAACGTCACTTCGCTACCAAAACCGGCAAACATGGAAGCAAACTCAACGCCAATATAACCGCCGCCAAGGATCCCCAGCCGCTGCGGCAGTTGCGTTAAATTCAGGATACCGCTGCTATCAACCACGCGCGGTCCGGCAACTAAGCCTTCCAGCACGGGAAACACCGCTTCGGCACCGCTATTGATAAAAATTCGCTCAGCATGAATCTGGCTGACCTGCTGCGAGGAGGTGATTTTCAGCGTGTGGGCATCCACAAATTCCGCCTCACCATCAATGATATCGACCTGCGCAATGGCGGCCAGGTTGAGGTAATTCTTCTCACGCAACAATTCCACTACTGCAGCTTTGCGCTGCATGGCCTCGCTGAAACTGGCATGATGTTGCACATCGTGTACCAGTGCTTTCGTTGGGATACAGCCAACATTAATGCAGGTGCCACCATACATTACGCGGGATTTTTCGATGATCGCGACACGCCATCCGGCGCGCCCCAGTGCCGCCGCCAGCGTTTTACCTGCTTTACCAAATCCGATGATTGCTGCCTGATAATGGTTCATGATGTTCTCCATGAGCGTCAAAAATAGTCATCACCCAAAGCTTACGGTTTGCTGCCGCGCCGTATTTCGCCGCAACGCTGGTATTTTTGTCTTTGCGTCTGAATCAAGCGGGCAGTTCAGGGAAAAGGGAAAAAACAGATGGATCCATTGAGTCAACTGCTGCTGCTGCATAACCCGCAGGGCAGCATAGATAAGAACTGCGTGCTGAGCGGTGAGTGGCAACTGCCGCACAGCGCCGGGCACCTGTGCGCAGTGCGCTGGCATACGGTCACTGGTGGCCGGGTCATGCTGGATATGCCCGTCACTGCGGGTGTCGAACTCACTGCTGGCAGCGTCATATTTCTGCCGCAAAACGCCGCGCATCGTATTTATCAGCGCCATACCCAGCCAACCCAACTGGTATGCGGCCTGCTGGAACTGCCCGCGTCGGCGCATGCTTTCCTCACCGCCCTGCCCGAAGTGCTAATGCTGGCCCCCGAACCCACAAGCAGCGATGGTCGCTGGCTGGCTGCGGTGCTGCCGTTCATCACCCAGAGTGCTAACGCACTGCCAGCTGCTGGTGATGCCGCACTTCGCAGCCAGCAGATTGGCAGCCTGTTCACACTGGCGGTGCGTCATGGGCTCTCAACTCACGCAGCGCAACCTGGCTTACTCTCCCTGGCTCTGCATCCACGTCTTGGCCCTTTAATCACCCAACTGTGCGCCGCGCCGGAAAGGCCGTGGACGGTAGAAGCCATGGCTCAGCAAGTGTTTATGTCCCGCGCCTCATTCGCGCTGCTGTTCCGCCAGCTCAGCGCTACCACGCCGCTGGCCGTGCTCACCGCCCTTCGTCTGCAGCTGGCCGCTCAGCGACTGGCGCGCGAAACAGCCCCGTTAATCAACATCGCTCTGGCCGTCGGCTACGCCAGCGAATCATCCTTTCACAAAGCGTTTGTCCGTGAGTTTGGCTGCACACCGGGAGAATACCGACGTCGTGTTGAAACGCTGGCGCAGGACCGCTAAGAGTAAAGAAGAAAACTGTACGCGCTTCGCTTGCGTAAAGGCGGATTCGTGGCTTTGCTTATTTCTCAGTGCGTTAACGATTACGCGGTTCGTAACAGGAGGAGAGCAAGATGAGTGGTTTGATGAAGGCAGCCTTAGCGGCAATGACATTGGTTACCCTGGCCGGCTGTATGCAACACAGCGACGCGGTGGGCAGTGACGGCCGTCCACATGCGCCCAGCAAGCAGTCAGTACCTGGCGCCAGCGAAGGCGAAGGCCCGGTCGGCCAGCCTCAGGATTGAGATTAGCGGGACAGGCGTTATGTCCCGTTTTTATTTTTCAGGCACAAAAAAACCGCCCTTGGGCGGTCACGACATTGCTACTTATTGCTTTGATTTTATTCGGTATTAAATATGGTGCCCGGGGCGGGACTTGAACCCGCACGACCATAAGCCGAGGGATTTTAAATCCCTTGTGTCTACCGATTTCACCACCCGGGCAGGGTTTAAACTGGAGGCGCGTCCCGGAGTCGAACCGAGGTGGACGGATTTGCAATCCGCTGCATGGCCACTCTGCCAACGCGCCTTTTAATCTGAGGTGCAAGCCGTCTGCGACGTGACGTATTGCAATATCTGGAGCGGGAAACGAGACTCGAACTCGCGACCCCGACCTTGGCAAGGTCGTGCTCTACCAACTGAGCTATTCCCGCATTTGCTTATGCTTCACCGAACTTGCTGATTTTATTCAGCTTCTTGCAGCCTTGCTGCCGTTCGATGCGATGCATTCTACTTATCTGACGCAACGAGTCAATAAAATTATCCACACACTGCGTCCGTTTGCTGCTTTTTAAATCGCATCGATCAGCTATCGAGCAAATCGCCGCGTGCCGCGCTTAAATACTGGAACATTGACCAGAAAGTCAGCACCGCTGCGATGTACAACGCCACCACGCCAACGCCTACTACGGTCGCGTCCGGACGCCACAGCAGCGCCACCAGCGACAGCATCTGCGCCGTGGTCTTCACTTTGCCAATCCACGACACCGCCACGCTACTGCGCTTGCCTATCTCCGCCATCCACTCACGTAAGGCCGAGATGATGATTTCACGGGCGATCATGGTGGCGGCCGGCAACGTGATCCACCAGGCGTGGAAATACTCGGCGACCAGCACCAGCGCCATCGCCACCATCACTTTGTCAGCGACCGGATCGAGAAAGGCTCCAAAACGTGTTGTCTGCTTCCAGCGACGCGCGAGGAAGCCATCAAACCAGTCAGTGACCGCAGCAATGACAAACAGCAGCGCCGTCGCGAAGGGAGCCCAGTGAAATGGCAGATAGAACGCCAGCACGAAGAACGGGATCAGAACAACTCGAAACAGGGTAAGACACGTCGGAATGTTAAATTGCATATGCCAGTAACTGTCTGGTGTGAGTAGGATTTAACGTATGTTCCTACATTGCCCACCCTGTTTCAATGTTAGTGTTTCAGCGAGTAGTAGATTTTTTCCGCCAGGGCGAAGGAGATACCCGGTACTTTAGCGATCTCATCGACGCTGGCATTCATCAGCGGTTGCAGGCCGCCCATGTACTTCAGCAGCTGCTGACGCCGTTTGGGTCCGACGCCTTCAATGCTCTCAAGCGCGCTGGTGTTCTTCACTTTAGCGCGTTTTTTCCGGTGGCCCGAAATTGCATGATTGTGAGCGTCGTCACGAATGTGCTGGATAACATGCAGCGCCGGCGAGTCCGGCGGCAGCGAAACGCCCTCGCCTTCCGCCGCAAAGAACAGGGTTTCCAGGCCAGCTTTACGGTCGCTGCCTTTTGCCACGCCGAGCAGAATCGGCCGGTTTTTATCCCACGGCACATCCAGTTCCGCAAACACCTGCTGCGCCTGCGCCAGCTGCCCTTTACCGCCATCGATCAGGATCACATCCGGGATCTTTTCCGGTTCCAGCGCCTTACCGTAACGACGGCGCAGCACCTGATTCATCGCCGCGTAGTCATCACCGGGAGTAATTCCTTCAATGTTGTAGCGGCGATAGTCAGCGCGCAGCGGGCCGTCACGGTTGAACACCACGCAGGACGCGATGGTCTGTTCGCCCATGGTGTGGCTGATGTCGAAACACTCCATGCGGTTAATCTGCTCCAGTTTGAGGAACGCCGCCAGCGCCGCCAGACGCTGCTGAATGGTCGAGTGCTGCGCCAGCCGCGTCGTCAGCGCCGTGGCGGCATTGGTGCGCGCCAGCTTCAGGTAGCGCGCACGGTCGCCGCGCGGTTTGCTCTGAATACTGACTTTGCGCCCGGCCAGTTCGCTCAATGACGCGGCCAGCAGCTCCCGCTCAGGCAAATTGAAGTCCAGCAGGATATCCGCCGGTAAGGTACGCGCTTCGCTGCCCTGCAGATAAAACTGTCCGACAAACGTCTGCACCACTTCGGTGAGTTCCGTGTCTGCGGGCACCTTCGGGAAATAGCTGCGGCTGCCCAGCACTTTGCCCTGCCGGATAAACAGCACGTGCAGACAGGCCATGCCGGCGTCATAGGCCACGCCCATCACGTCGAGATCATCGCCCTGATTGGAGACGAACTGTTTCTCCGTAATCCGCCGCACCGCCTGAATCTGGTCCCGCAGGCGCGCCGCCTCTTCGAAGCGCAGGCCCACGCTGGCCTGCTCCATACGCTGCACCAGCTGATTAATTACCTGATCGTCTTTACCGGCCAGAAACAGCCGCACATAGTCGGTTTGCTGCGCATATTCCTCTTCGCTCACCAGGCCGGCGACGCAGGGGCCGAGGCAACGGCCAATCTGATACTGCAGGCACGGGCGCGAACGGTTGCGGTAGACGCTGTTCTCGCACTGGCGAATCGGAAACACCTTTTGCAGCAGCGCCAGGGTTTCACGCACCGCATAGCCGTTGGGAAACGGACCAAAGTATTCGCCTTTAGCGTGTTTGGCACCGCGGTGCATCGCCAGGCGCGGATGCGGATCGCCGCTAAGGAAAATATAGGGGTACGACTTATCATCGCGCAGCAGCACGTTGTAGCGCGGCTGATACAACTTGATGTAGTTGTGCTCCAGCAGCAGCGCTTCGGTCTCGGTATGGGTGACCGTGACATCAATATTATGGATGTTGCTGACCAGCACTTCGGTCTTACGGCTTCCCACCTGCGTGCGGAAATAGCTGCTCAGGCGTTTTTTAAGGTCTTTGGCTTTACCAACATAGATCACCGTGCCTGTCGCGTCATACATGCGGTAGACGCCGGGCTGACTGGTCACAGTGCTGAGAAAGGCTTTAGGATTGAAAACGTCACTCACTACTGATTAACGGCTCCGCATTGAACAGGCCATGGCGTATGGCCAGATGCGTTAACTCTACGTCACCACTGATGTTCAACTTGCTGAACATGCGATAGCGATAGCTATTAACGGTTTTCGGGCTCAGGTTAAGCTGCTCGGAAATCTCCGTCACCTTTTGCCCTCGGGTAATCATCAGCATAATCTGCAATTCCCTTTCCGACAAACAGCTGAACGGTGATTCGGCGCGCTGCGGCTCAATCTGGCTCAGCGCCATCTGCTGAGCGATATCAGAGGCGATGTAACGCTGACCAGCGTGCACCGAGCGAATGGCGCTGACCACTTCCTGCGGCGCCGCCCCTTTGCTGAGATAACCTGCCGCACCGGCCTGCATGACTTTCGCTGGCAGGGGATTTTCGGTGTGGATAGTCAGCATGATGATGCGGATATCCGGATTGAAGCGCACGATTTTGCGCGTCGCCTCCAGTCCGCCAATGCCGGGCATGTTCATGTCCATCAGCACCACATCCACAGGATGAGTGCGGCACCATTTTACCGCATCCTCACCACAGGCCACTTCCCCGGCAATCACCAGTCCCTTCATATCTTCCAGTATGCGACGAATACCGGCGCGTACCAGTTCATGGTCATCAACAAGAAGCAGGCTGATCAACGGGACGTACTCCGCAGGTTAGTGGGGGAAAATATATTTCAGGGGCGTTATCTTACCGGGTTTCGCGTGGAAAGAACATCAGGGGCGCCAGATAAATCTCAAAACTAATGACCCATGTCAAATAGCAGGCCGCAGTGATTGTTTTTTTTAGCTGATGCAATACCATACTGGAATAAAATTGTTAAAATGTGACTAATATCATTAAGTTATAATTTATAACCCGCCTTCGCTTCTTTCCGCCGGCAGCACCAAAAAATAATCTTTCCCTGGAAGTTTTTTGCGCACAAAAAAAAGCGAACGGTGCAATTAATTAACCGTCTGCGCGCGGGTCGATGATGTGGCCTAAATTCTTCCATCAAGCGTATGATATACTCTGTTTTTTATGCACGGGAAGAATGTGTGCGCACAAGGTCATTCCACAAAGGAGATAATGATGAGTGATGAAGATTTCGTAACATCGCGCGATACCCAGGCGCTGGCGGATGAAGTCGCCTGCCTGAAAATGATGGTGACGCTGATCCTGAAAGGTATGGGCCAGGCTGATGCCGGTAAGGTGATCATCAACATGGAGCGTTACGTCCAGTCCGCGCTGGCCGATAAACCGCAGGCCGAGGTGTTCAGCAACACCATCCGCCAGATTAAAACCGCCTACCGTCAGTAAGCGGCGTGCCCTGCGCATCCTGCGCGGGGCGTTAGCTGTGTGACTGCCAGTTGACCGACACGCCCAGCGAGGGCAGCACTTCTTCCGGACTGAAGCGACGCGTGCCGCGATACTTCTCCGCCAGCGCCGGCTGCTGCACCGGAATACGAATGGCAAACAGATTGTCTTCTGACTGGATCAGTCCCGGCGAGAGCGGCTCGTACACCACCTGATGCTGCTCAAACATCTTCTCCAGCATCGGCGTGGCTGAACTGATCAAATACTCCATCCCGCTCAGCTCTGCCAGCTGTACCGAATGCCATAAGATGTTCAGCGGCAGCTCGGCATCGACTTCAAGGCGGGCCGAATAGCGCGACATTTCCCACACTTTTTGCTGATCAAAAGGCAGCACCATGCCTTCCGGCACTTCCGGCTCGTGCCACGGTAGCAGACGTGCGCAGCCACAAATGCCCTGACGCGCAGTCCAGGCAATCAGCCAGGTGACATCGGAACGATCGAAGCGATCGTATTCCTGTCCCGGCGTACTGAGTCGCGGCGGAATTGACCAGCCCTCGCCACGCGCAAAGACGCTGTAACGATAGGTGCCCAACTCGGCCAGCAAAGAGGACGGCATATCCTTTAGCTGTGTTTGAATTATTTTCATCATGCGCCCCTGACATCCCCATGTTTGCAATGATTTATTAAGCGCCAGCCTGGCGGAGTTTCCGGCGCAGGGTAGACAACTGACTGCGGCTTAGGAACTACTAAAATTAGTAGTTGCCTTTTCGCTATATCAGGCCGATGGCTGCGGCATAACAGGCAATCTGCGTTTTATTGGAAACATTAAAACGCTTTTGCATATTCTTTTGGTGAAAATTTACCGTGTGTTCAGAAATAGCCAGAATGAGGGAAATTTCGGCCGAGGTTTTTCCCTCCGCTGTCCATTTCAATATTTCCAGCTCGCGCTGACTAAAATCATTCGATAACACCACCATTGAGCCGTCATTCAGACGGTCCAGCACACGCAAACTCAGTTCCGCCAGGAAGTGCAGTTGCACCTCCAGCTCAACGCGTCTGTGCTGGGTCTGGCTGGGTTGTTGCGATGCTATAGATAATATACCAATGGCACGATTTAGCGCCATTGCCGAGCATGAAAAGCCACTTACCAGCCCTGCTGCATTGGCTTCTGCCCATAAATTGCCTGCGCCGGTAAATAAATCACGCGTCCACTCCACGCCGCGACCGGGCTGCTGGCAGAGCATTAACACCGGATCCACCGCATAGTAATTTTCACTCTCGTAGCGTTTCACCCAGCTCTGCGGATAGGTGCTAAAGAGAAAAATACGCGGTCGGGTAAAAGGCACCGGATGCTGTACCAAAAAGGCAAAAGCATCAAATCCAAGGGCCTCAACATGTTTTTGCAGCAGCGATTTCAATTGCAGCACTTCGGAAAGCGCCTGAAATTCTTTTTCAGTTTCGCCTCGCCAGACGAAATAATTATCGATGGTCATTATTGCCCTGGCGCTGTTTCACGCCTTATTCATAACAGGATATCTGTGCCGATTAATGTAAAAAATAAATTAACCAGAGAAAAAATATTGATTGAAACCAGAGCGGCATTGCGGGCAAAAAGTGATAACTACCTTGTTGTCAATATGTTACCCAAATGAGAAATTAAACTATGGTGCGTATGCCAGCGGCACCATCAGGATGATAAGTCGTGCGAATCAGAATAAGATTTTTCTGAAGAATTTTCAATCGTCCTGTTGATTAAACGCCAGACTTCGCAGATAAAACATTCGCCTCATCATTAATCGCTATTATCTTTGCCATTCCCCTTTTTTATACCGCCCGTCATAATCTTCCTGCTGATTAAGTCCGCAGCGCGGCTTAATTCCAGTTATTTCTGCAGTGTTTCCCTGCCGTGCCCCTGTGGCAGACATTTCCGGCACCGTCTTTTCCAGCTACGCTTTAGCAGAGGCGCAAGGTGGCAGGCACCAGCATAGCTCCGCAGGCTGGCGCGATTTCAGCAAACTGAGTGGGACTGACTATGTTAAACCAGCTGGCATTACCCTTTCTGGTCGTGGGCATGTGTACCGCCCTGATGATAGCTAAAGATCTGTTGCGTCACCCGCATCCGCTGGCGGTCATGAATATCATCTGGCCGCTCACCGGGCTGTACATGCCGTTTTTCGGCTGGCTGGCATGGTGGTATCTCGGGCGTAAACCGTCACGTCAGCGAAAACTGGCGCTGCTGCTGCCATCCGGATTAACCGGTTATGCCAGCTGGCAAACCATTTTTATTTCCACCTCGCTCTCTGCCGCCGCCTGTATATTCGGCGACATCATCACCCTGCCAATAGTCACTCTGCTCAAGCATTTTGCAATTAGCCCCGCGCTGTGGTTACAGGCGGTTATTTGCGTGATGATTTCGTTACTGGCGGGATTATTTTTTCAGTTTCTGGCCATTCGCCAGCGGGAACAACTTTCTATTGTCCGTACGTTATTATTAGCGCTGAAAACAGAAACCTTTCCGCTGCTGATTTATCAAACGGGAATCTTTATCTTTATGACGCTGGCCCTAAAATATGTGCTTAATCAACAGCTCAATCCCCTGCTCAGCGCCTTCTGGTTTATGTTACAGCTGGCGATGCTCACCGGATTTATTTTCTCCTGGCCGGCAAATCATTTCCTCATCAAACGCGGATTAAACCCGGCGGTGTAGTTTAGCGACAAAAGCCTGCGCCGCGCATGCCAAGGTGGAAATGGCTGGCATGCGCCGCATTGTAATCCGGCCCCAGCGCATTACCGAAGCTGGCACAGCCGTTGCGCCATAACGCGTGCAAACCGGCAGCGGCCTGCGGCGGTTGCTGCCAGTTTTTGCCTACCTGCAGCCAGCGCCCGTCCGCCAGCTGAAACCCCGTGATGTCCCACGCCTCCGCCGTCGCGTGTTCACTGCGGCGTCCTTCCTGGCGGTGATAAATATTGCGGCAGGCGTAACTGCCAACATGCGCGATGCGGCGCAGCGGCGAGGTAATGCCGGCCTGCTGCAGCGCCGCATTGCTGCGTGTAACATACAGCGTGCTGGCCACCGCCATCGGACAGCTGGCAAGAAAACTGCTGCTCAGCGTGACCTCACCGAAGCGGCTGATGCGCAGCGGTTGATCAATCGGACAATCGCCCTGCAGCGGCGGCACCTCACGGAAACTGACTCTGCCCTGCGCGCTGGCCGCGCGCATCACCGCCAGACACGCGGCCGGATCGCTGCTCAGCCGCTGCAGCTTGTAGCGCGTCATCCAGCCCGGCGGATCGGTAACCTGGAGCGGTATAAACGGATTCCACTGTGGCGGCAGATGCGTTTTCAGCCAGGGTAAACTCCACCAGCCGCACAGGGCCAGCAGCACTATCGCGAGCAAAGCGCGCACGCTGCCTCACTTTTTCCGGGTTCATCGAAATGACAAGTGTAGAACCCTGCGCAGCGCTGCGGGGTGCAAGCGGCTCATTTGCAGAACATTTACGCAAAATGACGGCACGGCGCGCCATGTAAATATTTACTGACACGGTAAAGCACGCAAAAGGGTACAAAGGTTTAAAAACCATTACCGAGAGTGGCCGCCTTTCCTCTATCTTATGCCCTCTTGCCCTGTGCAAAAGCACGTTATTCAACAGCCAGCAGAGCTGACACAACATCAAGACAGGAAAGATATTTTTATGGTTGATCAATCTAAAGCGGCGCCCATTGAGGCCGAACAGCCGGAAAAACTCCGGCGCAACCTGCATAACCGTCACATCCAGCTTATCGCTATCGGCGGTGCCATTGGCACCGGTCTGTTCATGGGCTCCGGTAAAACCATCAGCCTGGCGGGTCCGTCGATCATCTTCGTCTATATGATCATCGGTTTTATGCTGTTCTTTGTGATGCGCGCTATGGGTGAGCTGCTGCTCTCCAACCTTGAGTACAAATCCTTCAGCGACTTTGCCGCCGATCTGCTCGGTCCGTGGGCCGGTTATTTCACCGGCTGGACTTACTGGTTCTGCTGGGTGGTGACCGGCATCGCCGACGTGGTGGCGATCAGCGCCTATTTCCAGCTGTGGTTCCCGAACTTCTCAATCTGGATGAGCGCGCTGCTGTGCGTGTTTGTTTTCCTTGCCCTGAACATCGCCACGGTAAAACTGTTTGGCGAGATGGAGTTCTGGTTCGCCATTATCAAAATCGTCGCCATCGTGGCGTTAATCATCACCGGGATTGTGCTGGTCAGCCTGCACTACCCTTCGCCGAACGGGAGCCACGCGGCGCTGAGCAACATCTGGGATCACGGCGGCATGTTCCCGAAAGGGCTGAGCGGTTTCTTTGCCGGCTTCCAGATTGCGGTGTTTGCCTTTGTCGGCATTGAACTGGTGGGTACGGCGGCGGCGGAGACCAAAGATCCGCATAAAGTTCTGCCGCGTGCCATCAACGCGATCCCGCTGCGCATCATCATGTTCTACGTGCTGGCGCTGCTGGTGATCATGGCGGTGACGCCGTGGAACCAGGTCATGCCGGATCGCAGTCCGTTCGTTGAAATGTTTGTGCTGATTGGCCTGCCGGCCGCTGCCAGCATCGTTAACTTTGTGGTGCTGACCTCCGCAGCCTCCTCAGCCAACAGCGGCATCTTCTCCACCAGCCGCATGCTGTATGGCCTGGCGGAACAGGGCGTGGCGCATAAAGCGTTTGGTCGCCTCTCAGCGCGCGCGGTGCCAACCACCGGCCTGTTCTTCTCCTGCCTGTGTCTGCTGGCTGGCGTGGCGTTGATCTATCTGATTCCGGATGTGATGACGGTCTTCACCATGGTGACCACGGTTTCGGCGATTCTGTTCATGTTTGTCTGGACCATTATCCTGTGCAGCTACCTGGCCTACCGCAAACAGCATCCGCAGCGGCATGCGGCGTCACGCTTCAAAATGCCACTTGGCAAGCTGATGTGCTGGGTGTGCATGGCTTTCTTTGCCTTTGTGCTGGTGCTGCTGACGCTGCAGGAAGATACGCGCCAGGCGCTGATGGTGACGCCACTGTGGTTTGTGGTGCTGACCATGGGCTGGCTGCTACGCCGGCGTAAAGCCTGATCCACCTAAACGAAAAGGCCCGGTTATCCGGGCCTTTTCGTTATAAGCGCTCTGTGAATTTGTGCCACGCCTGCGCCAGCGACGGCCGCAGCGAATCTTCCCGCTGTGGTGCTGCTGCCGGCGCTGCGGCGGGACCGAGATTAAAGGTAAAGGTGTAATCCGGCTCTTCCCCCATGCGCAAATCCACAATCAGCGTATCGTTGCCCTGCTGGCGCATGGCATAAAATCCATGGCTGAACCACGCAATGCGTTCGGCGTGCCACTGGCCTTTAAACGGGGCAAAAAGCGCGGGATGGCGATCGTACCAGCGAATCTGTAGGGGACGATCGGGCGACAGTAGCGACCACCAGGCTTCCCCGTAGCGCTGCGGCGTGATAATCACCGTGCGCCACACCAGCGTATTGAACGCGGTGGGCGTCACCAGCAGTTGCTGCGGCTGCACGGCCTGCTGCGTCAACTGATGCTCAATATGCCGGGTAGCAATACTCTGCGCCACCATACTCCAGCCCAGGTACAGCGTGCTGATGAGCAATCCGGCCTGATTCCAGCGCAGCCCGCACGCATCCCGCCGCCACAGTGCGACGATCAGGGCGATCAGCAGCGGTAGCGTGTAGAGCGGATCGATGATGAACATGCTGCCGATGGCGAACGGGTAATCGGTCAGCGGCAGCCCGAGCTGCGTGCCGTACACCGTGGTCAGGTCCAGCAGCGGATGCGTGATCAATGCCAGCCAGATGGCGAGGCACCAGGCGCGCCAGTGCTGCCGGCTGCGCGTCGCGCCGGCCACCAGCCAGCTGGGTAACGGTGCCACCAGTGTCAGCCACAGCAGCGCGTGGCTCTCGGTGCGGTGCAGCGTCATGTTGCGAATGGCATCGCCGTGGTCGATAAACACGTCGAGGTCCGGCAGCGTGCCCGCGACCGCCCCCGCCAGTGCCGCCTGCC